>JBGTKH010000221.1:0-15080 GCA_041744735.1 Pirellulaceae bacterium
GCTTGCACGCAAACGAACGTCGTTGGCAGGTTGGTTTGTCATCGGTCGCTCAATTCCCAACGGTTGAAGTCAAGGTCTAACTCGCGCCTTGAACTTAAAACCGTCCGGATTGACTTCCAGGATAACCGCATCTTTGATGGCGTCGCCCTGACTGTCGAGTGAGATTGTTCCGCTGATTCCCTCCATTCCCTTCGTAGCTCGAATCGCAGCATTCAACTTGTCACGGGAAAAATCTCCTTCGACGCGATCGATTGCTTCGACGAGAACGTGGGCAGCATCGTAACCCAGACATGCCATCGCACCGGGTGTCTCACCCCCATGGCGCTCCTTGTAAAGCCTCACAAACTCCTGCACTTTCAGATTGGGATCGTCTGGGGCAAAGTGACTCGAAATATAGCTGCCGAATGCCGGCGGCCCCGCCAATTCGACCAGTGACGGGCTATCCCAGCCGTCGCCACCGAGCTTGTAGATCTTGTCCCACGCGCCGCGCGACTGTTTCAGAATCACACCCGCGTCGGAATACATGCCGGCAATAAAGATCACTTCGGGCTGAAACGCGGAAACGGTTGTCACCAGCGCCGAAAAATCTGCGTCCCCAGCCGAGTACGAGGCCGCACCGACAATTTCACCGCCGAGCGACGTGAAGTGCTCCCGAAAGCTTTCCGACAGCCCAATGCTGTAGTCGTTCGCCTTGTCCGTGACCACAACAGCTTTCTTAGCTCGAAGATCATTGATCGCGAAGTTCGCAAGCACCTTCCCCTGGAACGGGTCGCTGAAGCAAATTCGCGAAATGTAGTCGCCAGTTTTGGTGATGTCGGCATTTGTCGAAATCGGAACAACCATCGGGACGTGTGATTCCTGTGCCACCTTCGCTCCTGCCAGGGTGTTCGTCGACGCGACAGCGCCGACGACACAATCCACCCGGCTAACCTCGATCAACTGCGTGATCGAGTTCACGGTCTCGGTCAATTCGCCCTTATCGTCCAGCACAATGAGCTTAATTTTTTTCTCTCGGCCAGGGTTGAGCTGATCGATCGCCAATTCCAAACCGTTCAAGACCTCTTGACCGTATGTCGCCGCCGGCCCCGATAGAGACAGCACGACACCGACCTTAATTTCGCCGTTGTCGTAGTTGGTTCGACTACTGCAACCGGTGTAAAGGGCTGAAAGGCCGACCAGCAGCACGACACAAACAGTCATTAGCTTATTCATCGAAGTCCTCGCGTTTGTCATGTCGGTGAGTGTTCAATTTGCAAAACCAGCGGAAGAGCAGGTGCAGCCCCCTTCCGCCGCTGGCCTTCGTTCCAATTTGGTCGCTCAAAAAATCGCCGGCTTTCCGGCACCGCAAGAGTCAGATAACGCTTGCCTTCATTAATCGCCCAGCCTTGACGCACGAATACTTCCAGGCAGTTGGAAATTGCCTCGATGCTAAGCCGGCGCGAGAATTCTCGTTCCAAATTTGCTTGAATGGATTCAGCTGAAGACAACTCAAGCCCCGCTAGTTCGAAGAGTTCGGCGTACGGCGACGCAATCGAATACTTTTCTGGAGTCGTGTTGCAGCGGGTATCCGTCAAGATGATTCCAGCTTCGTCGAGCCACGAATAACTGAACATCGCATCACGGGCTAGTGCCTCGTACCAGCGACTAATAGTGCCGTCAACGTGGGCAAAGTATTCTTGCGGTAGACGACCTTCGCTCTCGCAATCGAAGTAGTAGGCGATGCGGTTTAGATCCCAGTTGGGATTGGGATAAAGGCAATGATAAATCGCGTTCGCCCTCACGTTTTCGATGCCAAATTGTTCAGGGTAATCGAAGAGCGGACTATATCTTTCCAGGATGATTGGCGAACGGCCTCTCGGTGGCTGAAGGTGGAACAGGTGATTCATCCATTGGATCTGCTCCTCGTAATGTTCGGGATTTTCCATGTAAAACCCGGAAAGCAACGTCCATTCCACCTCGATATGGAAGTATGCACACCATTTCAAAAGGAAAACGTTTTGGATGCCTGTAACCCCTTTTCGCATGAGCCGAAGCAACGAAGTGCTCAGGCTCTCGATGCCCGGCTGGACTGCCGTAACACCAGCACGCCGCATGTCGCGTATCTCGTCGAGTCGCATGTTCGATTTGATTTCGAAGAATAAAGAAACGTCCGAGCCGTCGTCATCGAGCCGGCGGAATAGTGTGGGGATGTAACGCCGATCGAGGATGTTGTCGACAGCGTAGAGCGATTTCACTCCGTGTCGCCGACTGAGCGTCGTGATCTCATCGTAGACACGCTCTGGCGATTTCGACCGATAATTCATCGTCGCAGCATTCAAACCGCAGAACACACAGTGACGTGATTCTCCCCACCAGCAGCCGCGGGACGCCTCAAAGGTAATCGCGTGCCGCTGTTGCCAATCGGGATGCTTGTCGATACCGAGTTTGCGAATTTGCTCGAAGTAGGTGTCGTAGTTCGGAATCGGCAGCGAGTCCATGTTGGTAACTGCCTGTTGCGGACCCTGCTGAACCTTCCCATCGCGTCGGAAAGCCAGATTCGGGATGGAGGCAATCGACTGACCGTGTTGTAATGCGGTGATCAAGCGCGGAAGGCTTGCGTCTCCCTCACCAAGGCACACGTAATCCAACTCGGGCGCGTATTCGAGCCAGGCAAGCCCCATTTCTCCCCAGGCATTGGCACCTCCGAGCGCGATCGGCACGTCCGGGTAGCGTTGTTTCAATCGCTTGGCGAATGCGAGTGTTGCCGTTTGCTGTTGGAAGGTGCTGGTGAATCCGATCAGCGAGTACCGCCCCCAATCATGCTCGTCGATGATTTTATCCAAGTACTGCGGGACGACGACAGATCTTAATCGGCTGATGATCTCTTCAAACTCGTCGATGAGATCCGGGGCGACCATCTCCGACTTTCGAACACGCTCGAAGTAGTTCGTTTCGAACTTACCGGGACCGGTAAGTTCGCCGGAGAAGACATAGTCACCGGCGAAATTTCTGTCTTGGTGGAAGACAAAACTGGCTTCGGTGATCCCGGCGAACGTAGCAAACTCAACGTGAAAGTAGAAGTCGTCGCATGGCATACCGTTTTCCAGCAAGATGGCCTTCAACAGTCCCAGCGCCGCGGAAGGATACTCTACGTGCGAGAACGGCATCGAAACGAGGGCGACTCTGTCTCCCCGTCGGTTTAACTGAATTGAATTTGGAAGATGCGGTGACATCGAACGGGCGGTCTGCACGTACGCTTGGCAGTTTAGATCGATGCTAATCCTAACCGATGCCAGAAGTGGCGGCTGACAAACGCTGACAAAGATTCCCCCTCCGACGCTCGCGTGGTCAAACTTTGCCGCGTCGAATCGCAACGCAGTGAATTCCCGAAGATCAGACCTTTCGCCAAATCAGTTCACGTCGCGGTTTGAGTCCAGGGCACACCAAATGGATGCCACGGGCTTTTCTCAAAACGGGCTGTTTTCTCTTTGAAGAATTCGATTTGGCGTCTGACTGATCCTGCGGAACCCTGCAAAATATACACGTGTCTTGCTGAACCATGGCTATTAATCACTGGCTGTTGTTCACTGGATGACGCCGGTCAATTGGCTTCCAATTATACTCGCGGCGAATTCCGCTGTCAACCGGCAGAAGTTGTTTGTTGAACGCAAGTTAGGTTAGGATTCTCGCGAAAAATTGGCGGAGCGGAGTAACCGCAAAGTTGGATCGCCGCGTGGGCTACACGTTGAAATGGGTCACGCGGCTGCAAAGATGTAATCGGCTGCGCTTCCTTCGGAATCACGTTATCGGTTGAAAAATGGGTAACGGGAATTCAAGCAGCCCTACGCGTGGTAGCGGTTGCCACACGTTTGCGGGTGCCAATTCCCTTATTACCTCCGAAGAAATGAATGTGGCCCGGCCCGTTCGTGCAACGAACACGGTGTAGAATCGTGGATAGGGCGAATTTTCGGGGTACCAATGCACGACGTAGAAATGACTTTGGTTCACCAAAAAGGCGTTTGCGGACGTGTTTTTGGATGACAGGTGATCGAGCTTTCGAAGCACATCGTCCGCGTCGACTCGGTCACCCATCCTGGGGCAGATATACTCGAAATACTCGGCCGTGTCGAATGACGAGCAGCTTAGTCCCAGTTCGCGGTAGACCGTTGGCACACAGCCATTGTGCATGATGTACCAAGGAACGGATCGACCGCCTCGCGAAATCGGGTGCGTGTACTGAAGTCCCTGCTGCTCGGGAATGGTCGCCTTTCGAACGTGAATTGCCAGAAATTCCGTACGCGGCACTCTTTTCGCGAATTCCTCCAATTCGTCCCCGATGGCGGTTAGGCTTCGGTAGGCTCCGATACGATCGTGACTGTTCTGTTCAAGCCAGAGTGCACCCCATCCGTCGTCATGTTTCCGGACCGGATGCTCGTGATCTGCTATTCGGCCAAGACTCATCGACTTGGCCGCTTTCAGGACCTCCGTCGTCGAAAACTGACCGATCGCCGCAATCATTCGACACACGGGAACAACCTCCCAAATTAATTGTGGCTGCAGTGTGGCCGCCAGCCTGGACACCAATGTAAACCTGGATTCTACTGCCGCCTTCACCGAATTTTGGACAAACGCTGACAAACAAACCAGCTTAGCCGCGGCCGGATTGAGGACTCGGCCCAGTTTGCCCAAACGCCCTTCCACTTGTCTCGCGTTATGCCGGTGTTTCTCCAATTCGGGGCCCTTTTGGTGAGGCTGCTTGCGATCAGCCAATGCCCTGCTCCTATTTACATTGAAACGACTCATGCAGGTCGGCGATGAAGCCATGCACGTTGCTGGCAATAACTTCGTATTCAGTTGGCACGGAGACATGGCGCATGGTGTACCACAGGCTGCTGCACCGTCCGCGAATCCACCTTCGTCGCTCCGCTGCGTGGTTCAACAACGATACCTACTGGATCGACGAACCCTGCCGTCGCCTAGCGCTCTCGATTAGTGCTGGACAAAAGACGTTGTCCGGCGCTATGGATGGAGTGCCGAAAAACTCACGGGGTCGCGGAATTCCGGCCATAGCCGACTGAGCAATGCGGCATTTCGGTGTACCGGGCACTTTCCCGATGGAGCAATGAGACGGTTTTCGTGCCGCAGGAAAGCTGCCAATCGCAACCCGGCGGTTGGCACAACGATCAACTGTTTGAGTTACCAATGGAGGACGATGACCGACGATACGAACGTGCCGGCAACGGTCCAGCAGCCTGAACCGGCGGACCTGCCGGCGCTCATTCGGGATGCCGGCGGGGCGGCTCGGTTTGCGTTCGAGGAGTTCTTGCATGGGCAGATTCGCAATCCTTTTACGCGCAAGGCGTATCTGCACACCATTCGCCTGTTCTCGGATTGGTGCGCCGCGCGTGGCTTGGAATTGGTCCGCGTGACGCCGGCCGATGTCGGGCGGTTTCTCGATTCTCTGCCGGTGGCCTTGCCCACTCGCAAGCTGCACTTGGCGGCGCTGCGGCGGTTTTTTGATGGGCTCGTGATGCGCCACGTGCTGGTTTTGAATCCGGCGTTGTCGGTGCGCAGCGAGCGGTATCAAGTGCTTGAAGGCAAGACGCCAGAGATCTCTGTCGAGCAGGCGCGGCGATTGCTCAAGAGCATTACTGTGTCTCACGATGTTGGCCGCCGTGACTTCGCCGTGATCGGGATTCTGATCTACACGGCGGCCCGTGTGGGGGCAGTCGCCAAGTTGCGGCGCCGTGATTTCTACGAGGTCGGCGACCAATTCTGTTTGCGGTTTCACGAGAAAGGGGGCAAGGTCCGCGAGATTCCTGTGCGGCATGACTTGCAACTTGCACTGAATGAGTATTTGGACCAAAGCGGTCTGCGGTATGCCGACCCGGCGTCGCCGTTGTTTCAAACCGCGATTCGTCGGACCAAACGTTTTACTACCAGTCCTATGTCGGCGGACGATATGGCGCGGATGGTTAAGCGCAGATTGCGCGATGCGGGTTCGTCTGCGCGCTTGTCACCTCATTCCTTTCGGGTCATGACCATCACCGACCTGTTGGAGCAAGGCGTGCCTTTGGAAGACGTGCAGTATTTGGCAGGCCATGCCGATCCCCGGACGACGCGGCTGTATGACCGGCGCAAACGGCGTGTGACACGTAACATCGTCGAGCGGATCTCGGTGTAGCACCGCCGGCCTTGAAGTGTGGGTGTTTTGCGTTCGTCTGCCGCTTCCTGACGTGGCACTCGGGGCGCTGCCCCGAACCCCGGGATTTTCCAAGGCATGACTCGCATCAAAGTGATGGGTGGGGAATCGCGGGAAAGTGTGCGGTCGTAGGGGAGCGCCCGACCGCTTGGCGGAACCTTTGAGCGTGACTGGTTGACTGCCCGCAGTAAAAAACTGGGCGGCGCGACCTGCGGCGATGAAGCCCGATCGCGCCGCCCCCTGCACGTCTCTTCGACGCTTCGGCGAGGTTATCCCTGGCAGGTTGCGTCCCCGCAGAGCCTGCGTCCGTTTCACCCCGCGCTGACAACGTGCCAGAAAAGTCCTCGTGATTCAATGAGTGACCTCGACCACCTTGCTCCGCGTTGTCAATCGGCGCCCGAGAGAAGCCCCGGCGACCAGCGGCAGACCGAATCCGATGCGCTTGGTCACCACGGTAACCGCTCGGAAACATTCCGCGTTCTACCGGCCGCACGATCTTGCCGGTGGCACGTTTAGTCGGAGTCCGGGCGCGTGACAGATCCCGCTGGTCGTGCTACGGAATTCGACCGTGACGAGATTCTGCGGCTGCCCTTGCCACGCCATCGGCACTGCGCAGTTTGCATCTGACGGACCAGTTGTGGCATCAGTTCCCACAGATCTCTTTCCCTACACGCTGTCGGGTAGTTCCAAACGAACACCGCCCCCGCCGACCCCTCGCACGCGTTGCCGGTCGGCTGAGGCCGGTGGCGTGCGACATTCAGGTTTTCAATCCCAATCTCCCGTCGTCGGCTGCTCTCAGTGTAACGCGGCGTCAAGGTCCGACGCCTGCGGCGTCTGCTGCTTCGCCGGTGGCGAAGGCTCCACCTTGACTATGCCGCGTTGGCCCACGTGCGGGCCGCCGACGGGCCCAGCATCAACCCATTTGTCAGCGAGTCAGTCGGCTCGTTGGCCTGGAGGACTTGATTCGATGAATCCCAGAGAACCACATACAACAAGCGAGGAAGTAAGACACGGCGAACAGCATGCGTCTATTCCGGAATCAGCGATGCCGCAACCCGGCGATCTGATTCTGGTGGAACGTAGCGACTGGTACGCCTTGAAGGATGGCGAACTGTTGCGAGTCTGCGAAAACGCCGGCTGGGTCACACCCGAGCGAGACATCTTCGTGGCTCCACGCCATCAGGTGCGAACGTTTTGGGGACCGAATTTCGGTCCGCCGGACGGTCAGAAGCCGATTCACATGAGCACCTCGGGCGGACCAATCAAGACGATCTCGCTGTCGCTGATTGCCCCGCTAGAACGCAGCGGCAGTCAACTCGATACGTTCTGGCGCTGGCGAGATTGGCCACGCGCCGCAGGAGGAATCGAGTACCAGCAGGAAGTGTCCGTGTGGAAACTCACGTGGCTCCCGGATGCGGGGACGTATCTCTCGACCGCAGAGGAGGCCGCGCGATGAACACAATCAAAACGATCCAAGTCTCCGAGGCGGAATACTCAGACCTCAGCGAGAACTACGGCGGCTTCTGCATCCAGTGCGGTGACCAAGCCGATGGAGTCGAACCGGATGCCAGACGCTACCGGTGCGAATCCTGCGGAGCGAACGCCGTCTACGGCGCCGAGGAACTTCTGCTCCGCGGCGTCATTCAATTCTCTGGGGAATAACGCGACAAGTAGATTCCGGGCGCGGAGCGATAACACCAGCGGAGTTCATCGCTGTTGCTTCGCGCCCAGTTTCAATCAGCGCTGGCTCTGGACCAGCCGTTTTCTTTGAGGCTCAGCATTCGCACGCCAGCGGGCCTCATTTCTTGGTCGAAAGCATTGGACCCGGTCGTCGATTTGCCCCTGACTGGGAAGTGTGCTACCCGACTGCTGATCAAGGCGTTCCACCGTTCTCTCACTTAATCATCCGGTCGTTTCTGAAATCACCAGGCTTGGAGTCGCCCGTTTCCGGGCCCTCTCGAAGCCGGTGGTGTGCATCGGTTTTCGTTGGCGGTTTTTCAAACACGATTAACGAGAGGAGGTTGCCCATGACTCAACAGATTCGCCTCGCGTGCCAGTATTGCGACACCGACGAATGTGACGGCGTGACGGAGATACCACGCGACTGGTCCGACGTGCATGAGGTGCAGAGGTTCGCCGCAACGTGTGAGCCGCTTGCGGCGCACGACCAAACTCGTTCGCCATTCGAATGGTACACGCACCGCGGCGTCTGCCCCGATTGCCAGAAGGTCTACGGCTGACGCTTCAAGACGAAAGAGAGCGGCCGCTCGGCATTGCTCATTGTGGCACGGCGTCAAGGTCCGCGTCCGCCGTTGGCGTCCGCTGCTGCTTGGCCTGTGGCCAAGGCTCCACCTTGACTTGCCGTGACTGTCCCAAACTTAGGACCGCCGGCCAGTCCACTGACTGATCCTCCGCTGCACAGGCCGGGTGCAGCACTTCTTCACGGAGAAACCTTATGTTTCATCACCAACGTAATTGGTCCATTGCTCCCGTCGATAACGCTGAAGCACTGGCCGAAAAGCTTACGCAATTCACCTGGTGTGGTTGCAACGGCTTTCGCCTCGGCAAGTACTTGTTCGTCAACGACGCCACGTCCCCCGACGGCGCGCAGGAGTACGGAGTGCTCCAGCCAGCCGGCGAAGATTTCGTGCAGATTGAATCCCTGACGTTCTCCTGGATGACTCCCGACCAGGCGCTGGACATCATCCGCCGCGTCCTGACCGGTGAGTTCGATCACGAGCGGTACGACGTGATCAAAGCGGAGCGGTTGGAAACATCCGAGCAACACGGTCGCTGCCATCACTGCGCCTAGAAAAAGGAGAACCAGTTATGGACCCAACGCAATGCTATTTGGAAATCTTCACCGCCATGCGAGACGGCGACTTGTTGACGGCTCGCCAGCGAGCCTTGGCGCTGCGCGACTGGCTTGACCGGGGCGGGTTCTCGCCGCCGAACTACAGTCCCACAGAGGTTCGAGCCTATCTGGCCAGTGTGCTGCGCCGCACGGCGGGATTGCCGGAAACGGAGGATGAAACGCCATGACACCAATCCGCTCTCACACCGACACGGAGGACGCCATTGCCGCCGCCCTGGATCGACTCCGGGAGGAACTGGCCGTCGTCCACCAGGTGCTGGATGAAATCCAGGATGAATTGCAGTGGGCAAACCGGAATCGTGGAGAAGCCGACCATTTTGCGACGACTCCACGCCGGATCACCAGCCTGCCGCTCGATCCCGCCTCGCCGCATTGGGCCCAGCAGGTCAATCGCTTCTCCGCGGCCGACTTGCCTGCCGAACTTCGTGATGCAACTGCGAAACAGCAAGGCCAGTTGTTCTGATCGAAATGGTTTTCTTGGAGGTCCTTTGTCGGCACACCACTGGGCCTCCTCTTGCCTAAACCGGCCCCCGGACCCATGCACAGTGAGTGGGCGGTGATCAGCGTTGCCGACGCCACCAGGCGGTCAGCATCAACACACCGCAAACCACGACCGCTCGGTCGGGAAACAGCAAACACAACACGGCAATGACCAGATACAACGTGGGCATGGCCGAAAAATGCCACGACTCGCCACTAATGTCATCGGGACGCATTTCTCATTTTGCATTTCGGGCCGAGCTATGGTACGGATCGGTTATGTTGCAAGCCTTTGTCGGAATCGTTAGTCAACGAGGAATCGAACTCTTCTGCCCGGAAGACCCTGCCACCGTGCGTTTTCTGTGGCGGCGCGCCCAGCGCCAGCAGGGGCGAGCGGCTTGCTTCTGGAGCGTTATCCCCAGCGAGGCCGTGCAGCTTATTGAGACCGCATTGTGGCATGGGCTTCCCCGAGAAGCGTTCCATCTTCTGCAGCAACGGGCACACGACTACGGCTTGCTTGTCCCGCATCACGAGGAGCCCGCGCCTCGTCAGGCAGCTTGCCATCAGGGATAACTGCTCGCGACCATTGGTGAATTCTCCGCAAGCGGCCACGCTCTGGGTGAAAACGTGACGTTTGCCCGGTTGTGTGCTACGCAGTCGCTACTACAGGCCGCTCTTTTCTGAGTTTCATCCGGGTAATCACACAACCGCCACTCGCTTGACGACATGCCGCTGGGTCGGCTCGTCAACCGAGAGGGCGGTGGTGCCCAATGGTTTTTATCGGTTCATTCTTTCGTGGCCTGGCCGCTGTGCCAGCGGCCGCATTCGTCTCAGACGGACCAGAGCCTTGTCGTTCACCAGCCGGGTGCCGGTGAACGCTGTGGCATTGGCACCCGAAATCTCAATCACACGAGGAGACGAATGATGGCCAGTTTGATCCGAGCCAACCGCGAGCTGTATCGCCGCGGACCGGATGAGTCTTTCCAGACCCTGCCGGAGTTGCACGACCATTGCCGGCAAGAGCGACAGAATTCCGTCGATCTCTGGCAATTGCCGCAAACGCTATTGCCGGTGGTCAGCAACGGTGAATTGACCGTGACGCTGGAGAAGGGCGAATCGGTCGGCCTGAATGATTGGTCGTTCAGCCAGATGTGTCGGCTGTCCGGCATCAGCAAGGAAACGATCAATCGCTTCCATCCGGAGACCGCGACGCTCGCTTTCCGCGACACGCTGCCTCACGCCGAAAAGCCCATGCAATTGCTGACGACGGGCAAGACGGTGCGGTCGGTTCACGGCGTGTCCTACACGCGGCTGTGGAATGCCGAACTGATCGAGACGATTCGTGACGTGGCGACGGACTTTCAGCCGCCACAAGCCGCTTACAACGGCGGGACCGGGATGTATTGCGGCGAGCAGGACATGTTCTGCTTCTTGATCGACCCGAGCGGTTGGATCGACATCGACGGTGAAGCGTTCGCGCCGGGATTCTTTGTCTGGAACTCGGAAGTCGGCCGCCGCTCACTCGGCATGCAATCGTTCTGGTTCCAGCGCGTCTGTCAGAACCACATCGTATGGGACGCGGTGCAAGTCGTCGAATTCTCACGCAAACACACGGCCAACGTCCGTGATGGTCTGTTGGAGATTCGCCGGCACATCGAGGCCCTCGTCGCCAAGCGGGACATTCGCCGCGACAAGTTTGCCGAGGTGCTCAAGAAGGCGATGCACACGCGGCTCGGCTCGGATGCCGAAGAGGTCGCCAAGCAGCTCGGCAAGCACGGAATCCCGCAACACTACATCAAGGATGCGATGGAGATCGCGCAAGCCCAGGGCGGCTTTACGATCTTCGCGTTGGTGGATGCCCTGACGCGGCTCACGCAGCGCGTCACGTTCGCCGCCGACCGGGCTGAAGCCGACTACAAGGTGGCTCAGCTTCTGTCGCTAGCCCTTGCGGTGTAAGGCGGTTCGGCAACGCTTCGCGGTCACGCCGTTCTGCCGCGATGTCCTGCGGCGCGCGATGGATTCTCAACCGCCGCCGCGCGAGTGATGGCCACTCGCAAAACGTCCTGGCCCCGGCGTTCGGGGCCAGTGAATTTTCCACTGTGTTTTTCAGATGAAGGAGACTTTCAGCATGGCAACCGCCACGAAATCGAAACCCAAAGAAGCGAAGAACCGTCCGGTTCACGAAATCCGCTTCGGTCGCATCCGCGCTGCCATTTGGCAGAACGAGACGGAGGTTGGTACACGCCACAACGTGACCATCTCGCGGCTCTACAAGGATGGCGACGATTGGAAGGACTCGACAAGCTTTGGCAGAGACGATTTGCCCCTGGTGGCCAAAGTCTGTGATCAGGCCCACTCATGGATCTTCGAGCATGGCTCGGAAAAATCCAACGGGAACGGCCACGGTGACAGCGGCAACCAAGGCGGCGACGAACGCTTCTAACGCTGTCGAGAATTTGACAGTTCCGCAACCATCATCAAGAAAGGATTTGGAGAGCGGCACCACCTGCCCCTCTCCACTTGCGCTGACGAGCATTGCCCAACGGCGAATCCGCGCCGCAAGCGCAAACATCAGAATCGAAATGAAACTCGTGCCCCTGAAATCATTGCGTCTTCATCCCGAAGCGAACCGCGTTCCCCGGATGCCGCCGGAGCAGGAGGCGGAGTTTCGAGCGGACATCGCCGAACGAGGTGTGCGGGTGCCCATTGAGATCATTGATGGGCGCGTCATCGTCGATGGCCGGAGTCGCTACTTGGCGGCCAAGCGACTGGGTGTCAAACGAGTCCCCGTGATCCGCGCGCCGCTGAATGGCGACGATCCGGTCATCTACATGTTGCGTGCGGCAACCAAACGCCGCCACCTGACCGATGACCAACGAGCTTGCCTGGCGCGGGAAGAGATGGAAATACTGAGTCGGATCGCCAATCGGGAACGCGCTCGGCAGGGCGGACTGAGCGGAGGCCGCGGCCGGTCAAAGCCCAGCGATAGCTTGCCGATCACATCGGTCGGCAAGCAACGGCCGGCCAAAACGTCGCGCCTCACCGTGGCCGTGGCCTATCGCGTCTCGGAACGCCGAATCCGTGCAGCTCAGCAGTTGAAACGGGTCGCGCCGAAACTCTACGAACGAGTCAAAGCCGGCGAGCAACGCCTGACGGTGGCCAAACGCGAAGCCGAGCGCGAATCGAAACGCCAAGAGCAACGTCGCTTGTCGAGAACCGCGCGGCCGCATCGTGACGAATCGAATTGGGAAATCCGCTGCGGCGACTGCATCGAAGAACTGGCGAAGCTGAAACCGGCAACGGCGCGACTCGTCTTTGCCGACCCGCCATACAACCAAGGCGTCGATTACGGTCGAGGCCGCCATGCGGATTCGCTTGCGGAGGGAGCTTATCTCGACTGGTGCCGCCGCTGGATCAAGGCGTGCGTCCGAGTGCTGACCGATGACGGCAGTCTGTGGGTGATGATCTCTGACGAATACGCCGACCACTTTGGTTTGCTACTTCGCGAAGCCGGCCTGCATCGCCGCTCGTGGATCAAATGGTACGAGACCTTCGGCGTGAACTGCACGAACAATTTCAACCGCTGCTCGCGGCACATCTTCTATTGCGTCAAGAACCCGCGCCGCTTTGTCTTCAACTCCGACGCGGTCTCCCGGCCGTCCGATCGCCTATCCAAATACGCCGACGCGCGAGCCAATCCGCACGGCAAACTCTGGGACAACGTCTGGTGCATCCCGCGTCTCGTCGAAAACAGCCATGAACGCCTTCCCGATTTCCCGACCCAACTCCCGCTGGCCCTCATCCGCCCGATCGTGTTCTGCGCCAGCCAGCCCGGCGATCTCGTCCTCGACCCATTCAGTGGTTCGGGCACCACCGGAGTGGCCGCCGTAGCAGGCAACCGGCGATTCATCGGCCTGGAGCAGAACAAACGCTTCGCAGAGCTGGCTTGTCAGCGGCTCTCAACGCAGGCATCAGCCGGACCATCCCCTCTCCCGCGGATTGCGACTTGATTACGAACTGGGGATCGTAGTTGTCGCCAACACGCTGACTTGACTGGCGATGGGGGTGTAGAGATCGACTTGCGCGGCATCCGTTTCGAGCGAGATGAGCAGCGCGTAGCGCGCCGATCGATGCCAGCGCTCCAAGCTCGGACGCTCCTTCCACCAGCCTGTTACTGGATAGACCGCAATCGTTCCCGTGGCAGCCAACTGCGCCGCCGTTCCGGTCCAGACATCGGAATGGACTGAGCCTTTGCAACGCAAATTCGGACCGACCGTCCAACTGCGATCATCGGTGGCTGATTCGACCGAGCCTTCGTCTTCTTCCCAGGCCGCTTTGGTGATTCGCTTGAGAAACTCGTTGTCGTTCATGTCGGTCGGACGCTTGATATCAAACCGAAGTCCGTGCGACTGATAACGGTGCTTGCGCGTCCACCCCCGGCGCCCGGGACTCGGTTCGATGAAGTACGACAGCGTGACCCGCAAGCGCACGGTTTCACCGCCCAGTTGCTCCAACACTTGCTTAGGCCATGGGAGCCGATGTAACCGCATATCTTTCGTCTTGATTCGTTTCTGGCCTTGGGCGTCGATTTCCTGGTCGAAAGGTTGCAACGAGTCTTGAATCACAAGCGTTGCGTTGTTCCTGGCGCTCCAAATCGCCTGATCGAGCTGCGGAACTCCGTAACCATACACCCGCAGTCGATTGTGGCGCTGATCGTGCGGAAACTCGCTCAGCATCGGGGCCGTCCAGCGCGCCGAATGGACCAGCAATCCACGAACGGATTCCGGCGACAGTCCGGGATACCGCGACCAGATGATCGCGGCGTAACGGGCGGCTAGTGCCGTTGCAGCACTCGTGTCTCCGGTGCTCGTGAGCAATGCGCCAGTGGGACTCGTGCGCGTCGTCAACAGCATCAAGTCATCGACGTAGTCCGCACTGCCCGTCGTGGGATCAATCGCTAGGTTGCCCCCTTCCATGACGATGTCGGGCTTGATCGGCCACGACCGATCTTCCCACACGACCGACGTGCGGCTGGCCGGGCTGAGTTGGCCCGCATTGGCCACCGGTTTCCAATCCCGGTATTCGTCCGAGTGAATCGTGGCCTTCTCGGTGAAGGCGCCCACGGAAATCGCGTTCCACGATTGGGCCGGATCTTCCACGCCTTGGGTGTGATTGTGGTCGGGATAATGGTGGCGACCGTCCGCTGGCGTGTTGCCGACGGAGACAACCAATAACCTCGACGGCCGGCCTTCCTCATCCGCACCCGAACAGATTTGATCCAAGGCCGCCGACCAGGACGAAGGAAATCCTTCATCGCGACTGTCCGCCGTGACCGTCATGGCGAAGGCCCGCCGCTGACGTTCCGGAGCGACGATTTCGATCCGGGCCACAGACTGGGCCGTCACTTCACCGTACAAATCCGGGTCGTGCTGCCCGTGGTCGGGCAGGATCTTGACCGACTCCAACCGGTGTTGGAGCGAAATCGCCCCGGTGCTATTCAGTAAGTCCGTCAGACAACCGTAGAGCGCCAAACCGGCCATCCCC
>JBGTKH010000222.1:0-7981 GCA_041744735.1 Pirellulaceae bacterium
TGTACCGGGCGGTCCTTGGCGTACTCGGCGTTCTTGGTCGACGTGCCGATCGCTTGACCGGTCCGCATGCCGCCGCCGGCCAGGAAGGCCATCATTAGCGCGGGCCAGTGATCGCGGCCGGCGCTCATGTTCACGCGCGGAGTGCGGCCGAACTCGCCCCACAGCACCACGGTCACGTCCTTGTCCAAGCCGCGGTCGTGCAAGTCTTGGATCAGGGCGCTCATCGCGCGGTCCAGGTTGGGCAGTTGACGCTTCAGCGTCACGAAGTTGTTGCTGTGCGTGTCCCAGCCGCCCCAGTTAAACGTGACGACGCGGACACCGGCTTCCACCAAGCGGCGGGCTGTCAAGAAGCTGCGACCGTCGTTGCCATAACGTTCGCGGACGGCTGCGTCTTCCTTATTGATGTCCAGTGCATCGGCGACCTGGCCGCTGGTCACCACACCGACGGCCCGTTGAGTGAACGCATCGAGCGCTTCCATCTGGCCGGTGGAATCCATGTCGCGGCGGATGGTGTCCAGCGACGTCAGCAGGTTGGTGCGGCCTTCGAGCCGTTCGGCAGTCAGCGTGCCGTTCAACTTCAAATCGGTGCCGCTGGGCTGATACGGCTTGTAGACCGGACCCAAGTAACCGGGGTCGCCGCCGTTGTACGAGATAAAGGCCGGAGCGCCGTTCTCGGAAGCTCCCATCAGTTTCGTCACCACGCTGCCCAGCGCCGGCCGTCCGCCGACGTTGCGCAGATCGCGCTGATCGTAACCCGACTGAGTCTGATAGCTCGAGTGTTGTCCGGTAGAGCCGATCAGCGAACGAATCACCGCGAACTTGTCGGCCATCGTGGCCAGCGTCGGGAAGTGCTCGCAGATCTCCAGGCCCGGTACGTTGGTCGCGATTGGATTGAATTCGCCGCGGAATTCGATCGGCGCTTTGGGCTTCAGGTCGAACATGTCTTGATGCGACGGCCCGCCGCTCAAGTGAATGTTGATCACCGCCTTGTTGGACGAACCGACGTTGGCCGCCGCTTCGGCGCGATACAACTGGGCCAAGGTCAAGCTGCCGAGCCCCATCGCTCCCAGCTTCAAGAAGTTACGCCGTGAAACTCCGTCACAATAGTTTGCATTCCTGCCGGAAAAAATCGTCAGCATACATTGGGTCCTTTGCAGCAAGTGGTGGGAACATTTTCGGTGGGACTTTGGTGGGTGTGAGGAAACCGGCCCTGCTTCCAGCATCCCATATCGCAGCGCCAGTTATAACCAATCGGCCGAACGAATCAATATCGACTGATACGTTTTTCCAAGAAATCTGAATTCCCGCCCGTGTGGTGAATTGGCTGGGTAAAAGAAACAGGGCGTCGCGGATGTCCGCGACGCCCTGAGGAAATTCGTTTTTCATCTGCCTACAAACGGCGAACGTGAGGTGTCATGAGGACCAGAGGACGATCTGAGACACGAACGCTACGGAGGGAAGCTGGAATTCAGCGAATCGAAGATGGTCTGGCACGTTCCGGTTGGCACCGACGAGTAGGACTTGAAGATCGTCGATCGGTCAAAGGAGACGGGCAGGACGTTGCCGCCGTTGTCTTCAAACTGGAAGACGCCGTTGCCGCCGACGCCACCGGCCGTGTTGTCTTGCAGGAAGAGGCCGCGCGACGACATGTTGTTGGTTAGCTCGATGCAGATCCTGGGCATGTCTGACGCACCGGGTTCAGCGAGTTCCGCCACCAGGTCGAACATGCCGCCCGCATTGTTGTTGTTAAACTCGTTGTCCCTGACAATCGCGTACATTTGCGAGTTGAAGGATGGCGGCGGCGGGGGAGCACCGGGGGGCATCGCGGTAACCAGGAACCGTGCGCCTTGCAGGGCGTTGAACTCGGCGACGTTGTTCAACAGTTCCAGGCCGATGACCGATTCGAAGTTGGCCACGGCCAAAACGCCTTCGGCCATGTTGTTGTTGATCACGTTGTTCGTCACCGTCGCCTTGAGGACGTTAAACGCCGGAGTCACCGGCGGTGTCGCGTTATTGACGATGCCCAAGGTGCTAAGATCGATGCCGTTCGACCCGTTGCGCAGGAAGCTGTTCGTATTCAAGAACAGCCGGACATTGGCTGCGCCGCCGAGCGGATTGGATAAGGCCAGTTCAAATCCGTCACCGGTATTGTCGCTGACCGTGTTGTTCATCGGCGCGTTGGTCACGTTGCCACCCATGTCCAACGGGCCACCAATCTGCAATTGTGTCGAGCCGGCGACGTCAAAGTGCACGCCGTCGGCATGCGTCCTGACGCGGTTGGAAGTTAACACAACCCGGTTCATCGTGGTATTGCTCAGAGCATAGAATAGATCGATGCCGTTCGACGCCGAAGCGCCTGTACCGTCGACGACGTTCCTCGAGATGTCGGCTTGGAGGTTACTGTTACCGATGAAGTCGCCGTTGATTCCAACCCCCGTCACGGTGTTGTTAACGATCGAGGCCGTCATCAGAGTCGTGCTCGACTGGCCGTCCGTTGAAAGCTGAATGCCAGCGCCCAGCCCGCGGGTTGCGTTGCCGGCGATCAGCGGGTTATCCCTGATCGACACGATGTGCGTCGCTCCGCCCGTTCCCGGTCCGGGGCCCGTGTCCGCGGAAACGTGGATACCATTGGCGCCATTGGCACTAATGGACGTGTTGCCCCTGATCGTCGTCGACAGTGTAATCGCGTTGGCTCCGGTGTTGTCGTTGACCGCGGACACGATGCCGTCGTCGAAGTTCGAGGTAATGGTGTTGCCGGAGATCGTGGCGTCCAGCCGATCGGTGGCCAGTAACGTCGGCATGCCCATCGGGCTCAGCGTGTTGTTGGAGATTTCGAGACCGTCGTCGCCGTTCATACTGAGCGTGTTATTGGTAACCGTCAGCACGCCGGGCGTTCCGGGCGCTGATCCGGCGACGTTCATCACGTTGATGCCGTCCAGAGCCGACATCGTAATCACGTTACGGTCGAGATTGAACGTGCCGCGCGTCACACGCGAACCTGCCAGCGGATCGGCAATCTCGACGCCGTGGCCGCCCATCATCGTGATCACGTTGTTGTTGATGTTGTAGACGCCGTTATCGATCGAGGGCCCCATCATGCCGAGGGAACCGGAGATTTGAATGCCGTCGTCCGCCAGGGCCAGGCTGTCGGACGTGATGGTGTTTCCGTCGATCGTTACGGTGGCGGTGTTCGCGTTGGTAATCTCAATGCCGTCCGAGTCGGGTCCACCGCCGCCACCGCCGGCCGTCGTGTATCGGATTATGTTGTCGGTGATCGTGATGGTTCCGCCGTTCGGCACACCGGTCAGATTGATGCCGTCCCGCAGTGGTTCCAAAATATCGTTGGCGCGGATAATCACGTTGGCAGTTGCGCCGGGTGTCCCGACAATGCCGTTGGCAAAGTTATTGCCCATCGCGTCCGGCGTCATGATGAAACCGGCGACCGTGTTGTCGTTAGCCAGTGTGACAACGTCCCCGCCCGCAGAATGCGTGATGCTGGGCCGGAGGCCGTCGAGATCGTTGCACAGCAAGAAGCTGCCTCGTTCCACCGTCGGCACAAAGTGCGCGATGCCGTCGGCTAAGAAGAGCTGGCGATCTTTCAGTGTGATGCCGGCGTCCATGCCGGTCGTCGTGCCATCGCCTTCATGGACCAAGATGATTTGATCTGTAGCCGACGCAGCTTCCGCCGCCGCCAAGGTCGTGAAGGGACGATCCACCGAGCCGTCACCGCCGGTCGGGCTCGTGCCGGTGTTGTCAACATGATTGACTACCCACAGAGCGCCGGTTCCCGGATTCGTGGCGAAAATCGGATCCTGGTGCACGCGCACGATGTGATCGTTGCGCTTGGTCAGTTGTGCTTCGCGAGCGCCGGGAGTCACGCCGCGGCCTCGCGATCCGCCGAAGTACAGCACGACACCCAAGTACCCCGTCGTGTCGAAGCGGTCGTCGTGATTGACTTGAAGGTTGAAGGCCACGCCCTCGGCCGGCTGAACGCTCACGCCGGCCGTGACGCCCGCGAACGACTTGACGAGGTCCGACTCGAAGTAGTATGTGCCGACGTCGATCAGACCGGCCCACGGCTTAAGACACCCAGGCCGAATGCCAATCGTTCCATCCGCGCCTTGCAGCGCGCTGTCGATGCCGTGCTGCACGAGAAAATTTCGTCCCACGAAGCAGTTGGTTGGGGAACCCAGCGTGAAGGTCGTCGTGCCAACCGGAAAGTAGCCGTTAACGTGGAGCTCGTAGTATTCGTGGAGCACATCGCCGCTCGCCCCAAGCTGTTGAAAGGAATGTCCGAAGATTTCCGCCTTATCGTCGTCGTAATCGAACCAGATGCTGGCTCGCAAGTCGCTTTTCATGGCGTCGAAATACACGCCGCGCACGAGGCCGAAGTTGCCAAATAGATTGCCGTTCTCTGACAAGTGCCCGCGGACGTCAAGATTCCACCAGCCGTCCAGAATGTCTTCGCCCAATTCCATGATCACGCCGCCGGAAAAATAGCTGCCATCGTAGCCCAAGCCGTGATTGACGGCGTTCGCGCCCACCCACACTTGGCCAATGCTGATGTTGCCCACCGGCGACTGAAAGCGTTGCACTAGCGGTTGGTCGCCGGCCAGCGGGTCGCCGGCCAACGGGTCGCTCGACAACGGGTCGAATTGTGCCGATGCCTCCGTTGCCATCCCGGCAATCAGGAGACTGCAGAATACGATGCGTAGAAGCGTCTTCATCGATATCTCCGGCGATGTTCCCCGGCCAAAACGTGCGCATAGCTTACGTGTCCGCTAAAACTGTGACACGTGTTAGACTCAATCGACACACCCCAAAACGTCTCATGAGTATTTTCCGTACTTTTTGCCCAGCCGGAAAAGCTTGCCAGCCAGCGGCCGATGAGGCTTACTTTTCGCGCCGCCAGTTGGTGTTCACGTCGGCGGTTTTGAGCTATCGTCAGTGGCCGGCATCCGCGTTTGCGAGCGGCTGCCGCAGCTTGCAAAGCTAGCTGATCGCTTCACGCTGCTGCGGTCGCTTAGTCATTCCGACACGGTGGCACAACGGTGCTCGAGCCGTTCGCGTGATGAGTAGCCGAAGTCGCCAGACTTTGGCCGGACCTCGGGAAAACCAAACTCTGGTTGTGATACCATTTGCTGGATTCGTAGGATGGACGCCCTCGTCCGTCCGATGTTTCACGCGGATTCCTGGTCGGACGAGGGCGTCCAACCTACAAACGGTATCACCACCCAAACTCTGGCGAGTTCGGCTACAATTACGAGTTCGGCTACAATTACGAGTTCGGCTACAATGATCGGGCCGCTCACACATCGTCGAAGCGAATCTCGACGACTTCAAACTTCAGCGTCCCTTTGGGAACGTCGATCTTGGCGGTGTCGCCGACTTTTTTGCCGAGCAGGCCCTGGCCGATGGGGCTGGTGATGAGAATCTTGGCTTTGTCGTAATCTTCCTCGCCGGCGCCGACCAGCGTGAATGTTTCCTCGTCGTCGTAGTCCAGATCTTTGACCACGACCGTAGCGCCGAACGCGACGACGTCTTTGGGCAGGCTAGAGGTGTCCACTATCGAGGCGCGCGAAAGCTTGTCCTTCAGCAGGTTGATCTTCGCCTGCAACATCCCCTGAGCCTCACGCTGGCCGTGGTATTCGGCGTTCTCGCGCAAGTCTCCTTCGGCGCGGGCTTTGGCGATTTTCTCCGCGATCTTCGGCATCTCCACCTGTTCGAGGTGCTCCACCTCGGCCTTGATCTTGCTGTAGCCGGCGCGGGTCATGGGAATATAGTCAGTCATCGTCGCACTCCGTCGGTCGAAAAAATACGACCTCCCACATTCCAGGAGGTCGCTCGCGTCGCCCCATTTTCGGCAAAATCTCTCACGCTGTAAAGGCGAGGGGTTAGGCCAATACTCCAAGTCCACCCGTAGCCGAAGTCGTGAGACTTCGGGAGTACCTGAGTCTACCTGAAGTCTCACGACGTCAGCTACTTTCTCGTGTTGATTGCCCGTTTTACCGCTTCGCCCATGTCCGCGGGGCTGTCGGCGACTTCGATGCCGGCGTCCTTCAGGGCGGCGATTTTCTCCGTCGCGGTCCCTTTGCCGCCGGAGATGATTGCGCCGGCATGGCCCATGCGTTTGCCGGGCGGAGCGGTGCGGCCGGCAATGAAGGCGGCCACGGGTTTCGTTACATGCTGCTTGACGAACGCGGCCGCTTCCTCTTCCGCCGTGCCGCCGATCTCGCCGATCATCAGGATCGATTCGGTCTGCGGATCGGCTTGATACAACTTCAATAGGTCTATGAACGACGTGCCCACAATCGGATCGCCGCCGAGTCCCACGCACGTCGATTGGCCCAAGCCCAAGTTGGATGTTTGCCAGACCGCTTCATACGTCAACGTGCCGCTGCGGCTCATTACGCCCACCGAGCCTTTGTTGTGAATGTACCCGGGCATGATGCCGATCTTGCACTCGCCGGGCGTGATCACACCGGGGCAGTTTGGGCCGACCAGCACCGATGAACTTCGCTTGATCAGATCGTACACGCGCACCATGTCCATCACCGGCACACCTGCGGTCACCGCCACGATCACCCCGACGCCGGCGTCGAGCGCTTCCAAAATCGCAACGGCCGTGAACGCCGGCGGCACGAAAATCATCGTGGCGTTGGCGCCGGTTTCCTTCACTGCCTGCTCGACTGTGTCGAACACGGGCAGCCCTTGAACTTTTTCGCCGCCCTTGCCTGGCGTCACGCCGCCGACCATCTTCGTGCCGTACTCCAGGCAGCCCTTCGTGTGAAACTCGCCCACCTTGCCGGTGATGCCTTGACAGATGACGCGCGTGTCTTTGTTAACGAGAATGCTCATGGGATCTTTTTAATTCTCGATTTTCGATTTTTGATTTTCGATTGGCGATTTCAGGCGGCTGCGGCGACGACTTTTTTCGCGGCGTCGGTCAGTCCTTCGGCGGCGATCATGTCCGCGTCGCTTTGAGCCAGAATCTTGCGGCCCTCTTCGACCTCGGTCCCTTCCAAACGCACGACCAGCGGCACGTTGAAACCGACCGTCTTATAGGCTTCGACCAGCGCCGTGGCGATCGTCGTGCAACGCATGATGCCGCCGAAGATGTTTACCAGCACGGCCTTCACGTTCTTATCAGACAACAGAATGCGGAAAGCCTCGGTCACTTGCTCCACGTTCGCGCCGCCGCCCACGTCCAGGAAATTTGCCGGCTGGCCGCCGTGCAGCTTGATGATGTCCATCGTGCTCATCGCCAGTCCCGCGCCGTTGACCAAGCAGCCGATGTTGCCTTCGAGCTTCACGTAGCTCAGCCCCGCCTGTGCCGCACGCACTTCGGCCGGCTCTTCTTCCGACAAGTCGCGCAGCCCGGCCAAGTCTTGATGCCGGAACAGGGCGTTGTCGTCGAAGTTGATCTTGGCATCCAGCGCGACCAATTCGCCGCTGCCGGTCACCACCAGCGGATTGATTTCCAGCAGGCTGCAATCGTACTTCACGAACAAACGACACAGGGCCTTGACGAACTTGTCGGCACTGCGGATGCTCGCGCCGGTTAGACCCAGCTTCGCACACAGCTTGCGGACCTGATAACTTTCCAATCCAACGGCCGGATCGAAGTGTTCCTTTAGAATCAGCTCGGGCGTCTCCGCGGCGACCTTTTCAATTTCGACGCCGCCTTCCGTGGATGCCATCAACACGGGTTTGGCCCGCGAGCGGTCGAGCACGATTCCCAAATACAACTCACGAGCGATATCGCAACCGGCTTCGACCAACACGTAGCGGACCGTTTGCCCTTCAGGGCCGGTTTGAATCGTGACGAGCTTCTTGCCCAACAGATTGGCCGCCACCTGTTCCGCATCGTCGGCGTTTTTGACCAACTGCACGCCGTGCTGCTTCGAGTTGCCGGCAACCGTTCCCTTGCCGCGCCCGCCCGCGTGGATCTGCGCCTTCACAACGGCCACGGGGCAAGACA
>JBGTKH010000223.1:0-5277 GCA_041744735.1 Pirellulaceae bacterium
CGCCCAATCAGTTTTCCTCATACTCACCGATCAAAAACATCTACCGCAAGAACACGTCAATGGTCGCGCGGGTGTTACTCACAGATGCCGCCTTCTCCAGCGTTCAAGATGTGCTAACAGAAGTCAACCGACGCAACCTGCTTGCATCGGTGACCGGCATGACACCCATGACACTTGGCACCGTGTCCAAGGCCCTCAAGCAAATGGAGGAGGAACTGATCATCGACCGTGCTCAGGGTGTTCGGCTACTTCAGGCGGAAAAGCTTTTGGACAACCTGCAACAGAACTACGAACCGGATCGCTCGGCGAAACGAATTCGGCTGAAAGTTGATTGCCCAATCGATCAGCTTCCGCGACGACTCAAAGAAGCCACTGACGGCATCGCTCTTCCTTTGATGGTAACCGGGCTTTCGTCTGTATCGCGTTACGCTGTGATGCAGCGCGGGGAAATGCTATCGCTGTACTGTCCCAAGATCAGGGCATTGCAGAAGGTGCTCAATGCGACGGAAACCGATCGCTTTCCGAATCTTGAACTGATCGAAACCAGCGAACAGCCACGATACTTTGACCCCCAGCGTGATCAGGGAATACTCTGGGCGTCGCCGGTCCAGACGTTTTTGGAACTCATGGCGGGCGACAAGCGAGATCGCGAAACCGCCGAACAGGTGAAGGCCAACCTGCTTCGTCAAGTGGGAGGCACCGAGCGATGAACGTCATGCCCAACCTGCACACGGCCTTGCTGGACTTGCTGTACGAGACACGCGACCACGACCTGAAACTCATCATCGGCGGCGGTTATGGCCAATTACGATCAATGGGGAAACGAGCAACGCAGTCAAGCACCAAGCGGTCATCTACCTGCCTCATCCGCTGACGTTCGCGATGATGAAACTGTTCGCCTTTCGGGACCGCGTGGGCGACAAGGACAAGGAATTCGGCCGTTACCATGCACTGGACATCTATGCCGTGCTGGCCACAACCAGTGAACCGGAATGGAATCGTGCTATGGTGCGTCGTGAGGCACTTGGTGACGAACCGACGATTGTCGAGGCGGCTCGGATTGTCGACCGGTACTTCTCTTCGTTGACGACTGAAGGCATGCTCCGGATGCAGGAGAGTCCGTATTGTCGGCCTGAGCTACAATTGGAGGAATTCTGCGCGGCGCTGCAAGAGTTGTTCCCGGCGTCGTAGCCGGCTGGTTCCGCGAAGCCCTGCGGTGCTACCAGCGCGCCATCACCCTCAGCCCGCCCGACGACCCCGACGCCATTCTGCGCTGGAACACCTGCGTGCGCATCCTCCAGCGCCACGACCACCTCCGCCCCGCCGATCAAACCATGAGCCGCGACCTAGTCCGCGACTTCGGCGACGAAGTCCCGCGGCTTTAGCGCGAGTCTCGCGGGAATGCAGCGTTCGCCGGAAAGCTGCCCAGAACGAGGAAATCTAGCCAACGCAGACCGACTCAACCTGAACCGTCTTGCCCAGTACGCGGTGATGGTCGAAGTAGAGGGAACGCCCCAGTTCATCATCACGTCGCCTCGTCATCCCGTTCGATCTTTTAGGCCGCCATCTGTTGACGTAGCAATGCCCGAGTCTCGTCATCGATTCGCGTGACAGGTACTGACACGTACTGGCTCTCAGATTTGACGTTCAAGTCTTGATTTAACCAAGCGTAGAAGAAAGCATTCTGTTTTACGTCAACGACGAGCAATAGCAGTGGCATGTTTGAGTGGGCGAGATAATCGTAAACGCGTCGGGGAAGTTGATAGGTATTGTGAACTGGTTGCTCCGTGGTTTTGACCTCGACAGCGTACGTGTTGATGCCACCACTCGTGTTTGAAAAGCCGATGAGGAAGTCGAACGCAAAGTCTTCCGCCGTGGCTTGCGCGACGAAATCGGGCTCCAACTCTTGGAGAAAGAGCTCCGCCATGAGCTCTCCGCGGCGCCAGACTTGTTGTGCTTTGGTTTGCCTTGAAGTCATGTGAACTGCGATGTAGTTGGTTTATGGCTTGTGGAACTCCAGAAATCGCGAACTTCGTTATGAAGTGTGCGTAAGTTAGCGCTTGACAACTCGTATGCGACTGGGATGCGCGTGATGGCCTTTTCAGGTACTCCCGTGTGCACAGACCGAATGAAGACCCTCTTGGAAGGCTCATGCACACCGATGATGTAGGTTGGCCCCGGGATTCGCAGGAGCCGCCGGATATCTGATTTCTTGGTCGAGACGCTGAGGTTTGTGGATCGGTTCGAGAGTTCCGACTGAGTCGCTTTAATTTGCACAAAAAAATAAGGGCGTCTTCCACGTACCGCAGTCAATTCCACGTAGAAGTCAATGGCGGGCCACTTGTCGCCAAGGAATCCGGGTTGGAACAAGGGTTTAGTGAACGCCGAATAGTCAGTCAGCGCGAGTTCGGCTAGTTTTTCGCCTCGAAAGCCGGTGACGTCTCGTAGTTGCGTTGTCATTTGGAGGTCTTTTTTTCGGCGAACGATTACTATCCGGCTCCGCGAATCACCGCAACAAGCGTTGAATTCTGAATCGGTGGGGCTGCAGATATCGTCCATTATCAACCCAGACTCGCAATTGTCAACATGCGAGTGGCGACAGAGTTAGAACGATTCGGCGTGGGTGAGCTTGGATGTGAATTCTCGCGGAGATTGCGGGGAATCCTCGGCAAAAACATCTCGCGAGAGCCAATCCCAACGTGTCACTTTGTCGCGACCTTAGATCCCGAACCAGCGGCGGATCATGCGGAGGGTGGTGGCGCGGCCGGCGCGGGCGATGGAGGTGGTGAGGGGGATTTCTTTGGGGCAGACCGAGACGCAGTTTTGGGCGTTGCCGCAGACTTGGATGCCGCCGGTGTCCATCAGGGCGTCGAGCCGCTGGCTGGCTTGCATCTTGCCGGTGGGGTGCGAGTTGAACAGCATCACTTGGCTGATCGCGTGGGCGCCGATGAAGCCGCTGTCGTAGGCGGCCTGCTTGCGCTGTTGGAATTGCTCGCCGGTTTCGCCGTCGGCCGGAGTCAACTCGACCTTCGTGTATTGCGGGCAGGCTTCCAGGCAACAGCCGCAACTCATGCAGGTGCTCAACGGATAGGCGCGTTCTTGCTCTTCCTGCGAAACTCGCGGGCCGGAGCCCATGTTGTAGTAGCCGTCGACTGGAATCCAGGCCTTCGTCTTTCGCAACGCCCGGAACAGCCGCGAGCGATCGACCAGCAGGTCGCGCAGCACGGGGAATTTGGTCATCGGCTCAAGCTGGATTTCGGCCGGGTTGTCTTCCAGCAGCCGGTCGACCAGCGCCGAGCAGGCTTGCCGCACCTTGCCGTTGATGACCATCGTGCACGCGCCGCAGACTTCTTCCAGACAGTTGCAGTCCCAAGCGACCGGGGCGACCGTTTTGCCGTCGACCGTCGTGGCCTGCGCGGCGATCCGCTGCAGCACGCTGATTACGTTCATGTCCGATTCGTACGGCACGCGGTGGCGTTCCCAGTAGCTGGACTGACCGGGCGCGTCCTGCCGCAGCACGCGAACTTCAAAAGAAACAGGGTGCGAGTGTCCGTTGTGAGATGTGTCGGCCATGATGGTTTGATGGTGTTAATTTGAATGACTGGCTAGGGGTCGGGTGTTCAGAAATTCATTTTTTGCGGACAAGCGTCGTGCAATTGGAGAACTATTCGACCGCAAAAAATGAATTTCTGAACACCCGACCCCGCTCCGCGTTACGCTTCCGCCTTTGCGCCGGCGCCGACCGGGGCTCCGTTGCCGTTGGTGCTTTCGGCGGCTTTGGCGACTTGACGCTCTTTCCACACACTCTCAATCACGTCCGCGCCGACCAGGCCGTACAGCCGCGGCCGGGGCGGGATGAGGGACGTGTCGACGTCCTCGTATGAAATTTCGGGCTCTTCACCGTTCCACTGGGCGATAGTCGACTTGAGCCACTTGCGGTTGTCCTGCTCGAACTTGTCGCACCATTCTTCGGCCTGGCGGCGTCGCGCGGCCGGTTCTTCGGCGGTGAGCGGCGGCATGGCAAAGTCGGGCTTGAAATGGGCGCCGCGGCATTCGTCGCGCATCAGCGCACCTTTCAGAATGCTCTTGGCGATCGGGAGCATGTCGAGCAACGCTTTCGTGAATACGACGTTTTGGTTCGTCCAATTGCCGGTGTCGGAGAGCGAGCACTTCTTGGCACGATCGCTCAACTCGCAAACTTTCTCGTACGCGGTCGCAAGCTGATCGTTGCGCCGCACGACGGTGGCCGCTTTGGTCATCACGTCGCCCAACTCTTGATGGATCAGGTACGGGTTCTCGCCGCCGCCGGGCCGCTTGAGCAACTGGTCGTGAGCCTGCTGATGCCGCTTGCGAGCCGATTCATAGAACCCGGCGGGCCGTTCCGCCGCGGTTCCGCCCTTCTGTGAATGCAGTAGCGTCTCGATGCCGGGCGCGACGATCAAGCCGCTGAAGATGCAGCTTAGCAGCGAGTTGGCCCCCAGCCGATTCGCACCGTGGTACTGGTAATCGCACTCGCCGATCGCGTACAGGCCGGGGATGTTGGTGACCTGATTCTGTGGCGAGCCGATCTGCAAGCCGCCCGCCGCCGTGCGTTTGTAATCCGCCCACAGGCCGCCCATCGAATAGTGCACGGCGGGGAAGATTTTCATCGGCGTGTCGCGCGGATCGACGCCCTGAAACTTCTCGTATATCTCCAAGATGCCGCCCAACTTGCGGTCCAGTTCGTGACGCGGGATGTGAGTGAGGTCCAGATACACGCACTGCCGGTCCCGCTCGACGCTCAGCCCTTCGTTCACGCAGATGTCGAAAATCTCGCGCGTGGCGATGTCGCGCGGCACGAGGTTGCCATATTTGGGATAACGTTCTTCCAGGAAATAGTAGCGTTCGCTTTCGGGAATCTGTTTTGGGTCGCGCGAGTCCTGCGGCTGCCGCGGCACCCACACGCGGCCCCCTTCGCCACGGGCCGATTCGCTCATCAGCCGCAGCTTGTCCGCGCCGGGAATCGCCGTCGGGTGGACTTGAATGAACTCGCCGTTGCCGTACTTTGCGCCAACTTGGAAGCAGCGGCTGACCGCACTGCCGGTGCAAACCATCGACATCGTCGAGCGGCCGTAGATCAGCCCACATCCGCCCGATCCCACGATCACTGCGTCGGCGGGAAAGGAGCGAATCTCCATCGACACCAAATCCTGAGCCACGCAGCCGCGGCAGACGCCGTCGTCGTCCAGGATCGGGCCGAGGAAATCCCAGAACTCGTACTTCTTGACCTTGCCCTCG
>JBGTKH010000224.1:0-4064 GCA_041744735.1 Pirellulaceae bacterium
GCAGCCGATCCAAAATGCCTTCGCTACGTTGCTCGACCCAACCCATTTGCAACAGCTTACCGAGACAACGCGACAAGCTTCGCCGCAACGACTGCGTGTGATGCCGTCGGTACAGCGCCCGCTGAATCATCGCCAACTTCACCCAGCCATCCGTCAGCCCGCGATGCATTGCGCCGTGAGTGAGGAAGATGATCGAATTTCGGCGCTCGATTGGGTCGTCGAGCAATCGCAAAAACTCGACCGCAGTTTCCGCCGACGCGGCGCGAACGTTGCTGTCAGCTCCCTGCTTCAGGCACTTCTTGCTGAAGAAGTCAAAGTCTCGCGGCCACTTTTTCTTGAGGCTTGGCGGGACCATCACGACAACCGGGCGGCGGCGTTTGTCCGAGAGCGCCACGGACGTTGCCACAGCGAGCGCTACGAACGTCTTGCCCATGCCGACTTCGTCGGCCAACACGATCCCAGGCTGATCCGCCAGCCGCCGCAAAATCTCCTGCGCGGTGGCCGTTTGGCGTGCGGCATCTTCCTTCTTGATGCGACTATCGTCGTCATCGCGGTCGTAACCGGCGAGCTGAATCGATCCTGCGAACGGGTGCCAAGCCGTCATTTTACGACCTCCTGAAAAACCGTGTCGACATACTCGGCCATCGCCGGATCGGCGTCGAGCGCCTGGAACGAAATGCCGGCCCGAATTTCCCCCACGATTTCCCGCAGCGCAGCACGAACTCGCGCCGCAGGCAAGCTATCTGCGGTTGTTGACGGACGAATGCGAGCCAGTTCGGCGCACAACTCAGTGAGCAGAAAACACTGCTCGGCATCCGATCGCGATTCCTTGGCGTCGTTCGTGATCGCTTGCGCCAACGCCAGCACGCCGACCGGTCCGCGCAGCCGCCAAGCTAGAGATTGCTCTGAAACGATCGGTTGTTCTTCAAGGCGTTTTCGCAGCGCCGCCAAGGCCCAGGAAACGCGCCGCGTGCGTTGCAACAGAAAGGCCGACGAATCGACACGGTCGAGCGGATCGAGCGCCCCAGCGTCGCGCCTTTGGCCGTCGTCCTTCCCTTTGCGTTTCGTCCGTCCTCTCAGGACTTCATGCAGCGGCTTCGCGGACGTGAGGATTTCGATAAGCAATTCCAGCGACAAATCCTTCAACTCGTCCGGCGGGGGCAGAGTGTCGCTGTTCTCAACATTCACGGGCCACCAGGCAGAGCCGCCCGATTCGCCCAATTGAACGCGAATGGCGTAGGGTGGTCGCGGACGGAGCCACGGCAATTTCAACGTGCTGGGACAATCCCGCGCTTGCCAATCCGTTTCGGAGAACAGTGGCTCGATCTCGTCTTCGGCAAACAACGTCCAGCCCGGCGGTGGCGTGCCAACAAACGTGAGCACCAAATAGCCTTTGCTTGCGTCCGCGTCGCTGGCACCGTTGGCATCACGGCCGAAAGTTGCGTCGGCAAACGCGACCGGAAGCGGCAGCGTGTCGGTGGGGGCATCGTCGCAATTGTCGTTTGGGATTTGCCATTGGCGCTCGACGTCGTTCGGAATCGGTTCCGTTGGCAACCATGCGTTCTGCAATATCTTCCATGCATCGGTCGCTTGCGAATTCACGAGATAGACCAGATTCGCTTCGACATTCTTGACTCTCCCAATCCCCAGCCCGGCGGACGTGAAGTTGCTGGAATCAATCATATGGAGTTGCCACAGGTCGTCGGTCGCACCACCACGCAATGCTTCGTGAAATCGGCGTTCGGATACCGGCGCTTGCCACACCTCGCGACCGCACGGTGAAACGAGGAAATCCAGCACTTCACGACGAAAGCCGATCTCGCCGCCGCCAAGCAGCTTCGTGATGAACTGCTTTTCGTTGGGTCCAGCGTTGTAGATACCGAGATGTTCGCGAAACGCGTTCCAACCCGACCTAGGACTTTTCGCCGTCGACGCATTCTGCAGTCCGTCACGAACGGCGTCTTGCCACTGGCGGCGAAGCAATTGTCCAAGTCCGCCCGCAGTCCCGATAAAGCCGTCCAGCCCTTGTTCCTTCGACCAGACCGATAGCAACTCGGCCCCCGCTTCGCCGAGCCTGCTGCCCGACTTGGTCTCGACACCCAGCGTGCGCGCGAGCAGCCGATAGATTCCGTGAAAGCCGAAGATCGCCGGTGATTTGAGATTGCGTTTGGCGGCGAGCGGCACTTTTTCGTCCTTCGCCTTCGCCGCTTTCTGACTCCCCGGTAGCCCGCGAGTCTCCTCTTTGCTTTCGGAGGAACGTACGAGTCCTTCGACCAGATACCACTCAAACACCAACCACGGTTCGGTCGAGTGATCCGCAGCGAGCGTCTCCTCGTCGAACTCACCACACACCGCCAGCGAAACCGCTGTTGCGGTCAGAAATCGCGGGTGTGTCTGACGCTCGCGCACGCCCGGCACCAGCCGCACGCCGAGCGCATCGGCGAAAGTGTACAGACCCAGCGGGTCAATCCCGCCCTCAGCCGACTCGGCCTCGTCTTTTTCGCTCAGTAACGGAGCCGGCGCGTATGACATATCCGTCAATTGAACTGAATCGCCCAAATGATACAAGGCATCAAGAATACCGCGTGGTGAGATTCTCGACCTTCTACCTCAAACACGTGATCCATTATCTGTCATTGCCTCGAAGTTTCGGTAGTGTCCTATTTGTGTGTTGCTACGGCGGACGAGAAACTAGCCCGATGCAATAGCTTTGATGTTGCGACTTTCTTCGTCACCACGCGGGCTTGTCCCCGTGGAACAATGTTTGGCAACCAGAAAGAGACGAACGGCGTTTGTCGCTTGCCACGGCCGGGCTTGTCCCGGTCGGGCGATGTTTGCTGCGATGCAAAACATCGCTCCACGGAGGCAAGCTCCGTGGTGGCGGGGAAATGTAGATGGTGCTCGTTGGGTAGCCGAAGTCGCCAGACTTTGGCCGGATCTTGGGAAAACCAAACTCTGGCGAGTTCGGCTACATCCATCAGTCGACAGTTGACGGAGCACTAGTTAAACAGCAACGCATTATTATACTGGGCCTGGGCCTTGCGGGCGCATTGAATCAGAGATTCCTGGCTAAGCCGCTCGAGTACTTCCTGCTCGGCAGCAGTGAGAGTCGCATTTTGGTTTTTCACCAACAGCCCTGTTCAAATTCGTGTATCGTCAGCAGACTCGATTCCATCGACCACCATTTCACAGGGGATGAGTCTTGCCAGTAGAAGCCAAGCCGCTGTTTCGGCCCGATGTGCTGCGCTCGCACGTGGCGGCGCTGGAGATGCCGGCGCATGTGGCGGCGTATCGGCCGAAGTTGGCGCAGTGGGCGGAGCTGTTATCGTCGGCGCGCATCGACAGTTTGAAGGAACAGGAAATCCTGCCCGACTTTCTGACTGTGTTCTTCAACGGCCTGCTGGGCTACAGCGGTCCGGCCGAGGGCGGCGATCGTTACACGCTGTCGCGCGAACGCCACGTCGAAGTGGACGGCAAATTCGCCGACGCCGTGTTGGGCCGGTTCAACGGCTCTCCATAATTTGTCGTCGCCGTCGAAGGCAAAGGTCCCAAGGACCCGCTGGACCGGCCGTTCGCGGGCCGGCGGATGTCGGCGGTGGATCAGGGTTAGTAACCGCGAAAAAATAACTTGATGAATTGGAAAAGTAGCGGCAGGGCGCAAGCCCTCCGGTTTGCGGCACCGGTGGGCTTGCGCCGTTCCGCTAATTCGACAAGTTATTTTTTCGCGGATCCTTACCGCTACGCGATCAATCTGCCTTGCGATTGGATCATCGTCACGTCGATTCGCCAGACGCGGCTGTACCACAAGGGCTCGGACCAGCACACCTACGAGCGGTTCGACACCGAGCGGCTGGCTGATGACGAAGCGGCGCTGCGACGGTTCGTGTTCTTGCTGGCCGCCGAGCGCGTAGTGCCGGCCGACGGCGAGTGCCATCTCGTCAGCTTGTTGCGCGAATCGGACAAAGTGGGCCGCGAGCTGACCAAACAGTTTTACATCCGCTACGCCGACATGCGGCAGGACGCCTTCGAGCATCTCTGCCGCGACAACCCGGATGTCTCGCGGC
>JBGTKH010000225.1:0-3576 GCA_041744735.1 Pirellulaceae bacterium
AGAAATCGCAAGCGCCGGCGGCGGGTGTGAATTCAGTCTATTAATGCTCGTGCGCCCCGTGCGGTTCTTCCTTGAAGTCGCCGGAGTACGGCGTGCCATCGATCACTCCCGTGATCGTGCCGGCGTACTCTTGAACCACGCCGAGACTCTGGTGGTTGCCGACGAACCGCGAGGCGGACCCTGCGGAATCGCCTTCTTGCGGCGCGGCCTTCAGTGTGACTTGCATCGCCGGGTCGCTGATGCTGAGCTGGATCGCTGCGGCCTTGATGGGCGCCGGCGTTTTTTCGTCGTCGCCTAGAACGTAGACCGTGGCTTCCTGCTTGTCGTGGTCGACCGTGAATTCCACGTGGTACTTGCCGCCGCCCCAATCGGCCAGCGTTCCGTCGTGCGGCCCCGCGCCGTGGCCGGAGTGCGGATGACCGTGGTCATCTGAATTCTGTTGTGCACTGCCTGGCGTCCCCGTGGGCGCTGGTTCTTGCGTGCCGCCGCAGCCGGCCACAAATGGGAACAAGCCGATCGCAATTAGCGACGTCAGTGTTAGTGAAAACTTCTTCATGGCTTCAAACTCCTTAAGAATTTGCGATTTTTGATTGCCGATTTGCGATTGGAAACATTCCAATCAATCACTCTTTTCAATCGAACATCAAAAATCATCAATTAAAAATCTGCTCCCTCTTCCAATTCATGCTGGCGCGCGACCCTTGCCGCGTCCTTTCCGCTGAACTTCCAAAACAAACCGGGGTGAATCAGGAATTCACAAAACGTCGAAGTGACGAGCCCGCCTAAAATCACCGTGGCCACGGGGTACAGAATCTCGCGTCCGGGCTCTTGGCCGCCGAGCACCAACGGCACCAGCCCAATGCCGGCGGTTAAGGCGGTCATCAGCACGGGCGCCAGTCGCTCCAAACTGCCGCGCAAAACCATCTCGCGCGTAAACTGCTCACCCTCTTCCTTCATCAAGTGAATGTAGTGGGTCACCAACAGAATGCCGTTGCGGACCGCGATGCCGCCGAGCGAAATGAAGCCCACGAGGCTGGCCACGGTCAGGTCTTGTTGCGTGATCACCAGCGCCAGGACGCCGCCAATGAAGGCGGTCGGCAGGGCGTTCAGGATTTGCAGCACGATCCGCACTGATGGAAACAGAATCATCAGCACCACAAACATGCCAACCACGGAAACAGCGGCGAGGATCATGATCAGTCGCGTCGCCCGTTGCTGACTCTCGAACTGCCCTCCGTACTCGACGAAGTAACCTTCTGGCAAAACGACTTGGCTTTGCACGCGCTGTTGGATTTCGGCAACGGCGCTAGCAAGATCGCGATCTTGCGTATTGCAACGGATCACGATGCGGCGGCGCGCGTTCTCGCGATTCACCGCGTTGGGGCCACTGCCTTCACCGACGTCAGCTAGCTCGTGCAATTCGATCTGGCCGCGATTGTTCGGCAGGTCGATTCGCAGCCGTCCGAGATTGGCGTAGTCGGTGCGATAACTTTCTTCCAACCGAATCAGTAAATCGAACCGGCGTTGACCTTCCAGCACCTGCGACACGACTTCGCCTTGCAACGCGGTTTGCAGAATCTGCGCGACGTAGGCTCGCGTCACGCCGTGAAACGCCAGATCGTCCGGCCGGAGTCGAATGTGTATTTCTTCCGTCTGCTTGATCGGTTCGACGACTGGGGGCGTGACACCTGGCACCTCTTGGATGGAGGTTTTCACCCGCTCGGCAAGCTGTTGCAGAGTATCGAGGTCGTCGCCATGGATTTTGATCGCGATTTGTGCGTAAACGCCCGAGAGCATGTGGCTGATCAAATGCGCCAACGGCTGCTCGACTTCGATATCGACGCCCGGCGCTTCCTCGCGCAGTTCGCTCAGCAATTGATGGATGACTTCTTCGCGGTGCCGGCCGGATTCGGGGTTCATGCTCAGGATGTATTCGCTGGCGTTGACAGGGGCCGCATGTTCGTCCCGCTCGGCCCGGCCCGTGCGGCGGACGAAGTGCAAGATTTCGCCGTCTGGATTCTGCTCGGACTTTTGCATCTCGCGGAACTTGGCATCGATAATCCCGGATGTCGCATTGGACGCACTAAGCGACGAGCCAGGTGGAAGCGTCACGTTGACTTGCACGCTGCCTTCATCAAACTGCGGCAGGAAATTGCGGCCGAGTTGCGAGAATTGCCACGCGGCAATGCCAACTCCGATCCACGTCGCCAGCAACAGCAACCTCGGCCACGCCATACTGAAGCGAATCAGATAGCTGGTGACTCGCTTCAAAACGCGTAGCAGCAGCCCGTCCTTCTCACGGTGCGTGGCCTTTGACTGCGGCAGCAGGTAATACGAAAGCACGGGCGTGACCGTGAGCGACACCAACAGCGAGGCCAGAATCGAAACGATGTACGCCACACCCAGCGGTGCGAACAAGCGGCCCTCGACGCCGGACAGTGCAAACAGCGGCAGGAACACGAGGATCACGACCGCCGTGCCGAAGACGATCGCGCTGCGGATTTCTTTGCTGGCCTCGTAAACGACTTGCAACGGCGGCTTCGGTTCATCGAGCGCGTTATTCTCCTTCAGTCGCCGAAAGATGTTTTCCACGTCCACGATCGCGTCGTCGACCAACTCGCCCATGGCGACCGCCACGCCGCCGAGGGTCATGACGTTGATCGACAACTCGCTTCCAGCCAAAAATCCAATCAGGCGAAAGACCAAGGTCGTGATGACCAGCGACAGTGGGATGGCCGTAAGCGTGATGAAGGTGGTGCGGAAGTTCAGCAAAAACAGAAACAGAATGATCAGGACGAGGAAGGCCCCGATCACCAGCGCCTCGCCGACGTTGAAGATGCCGCGATCGATAAAGTTTTTCAGACGAAACAATTCGGAGTTGACGATAATGTCCGCGGGCAACGACGCTTCGACTTCGGTGAACGCGTCCGCGACATGTTCCGTGAGTTCCCGGGTGTCGACGTGCGGTTGCTTGACGATCGTGAACACCACGCCGGGCCGGCCGTTCACGCTGCCGTCGCCCCGCTTGAACTCCGGGCCTTCCACGACGCGCGCGACCTGGCCCAACAGGATCGTTCGCCGTTCATGGACCTTCACGGGGACTTTCTGCAAGTCCTCCAGGACGACACGGGAGTCCGGCCCCAGCCGCCCCAGAATCCGGACGGGCCGCTCTGTTTCCCCGGTTACCGCGAAGCCGCCGCTGGTGTTGATGTTGCTTTCCTGAAGTGCCCGTTCGACGTCTTGCAGCGTGACGTCGTATTCGAGCAGGGCGGTCGGATCGACCAGAATCTGGTACTGCTTGCGGTCGGCGCCCATCTGAAAGACTTCGGCCACTCCCGTGACTTTGAGAATCCGTGGCCGAATCACCCAGTCCGACATCGTCCGCAAGGCCATTTGACGCTGCTGGTCAGTCTGGAACATAATTTCGAACTCACGCCCCTCGATGCGCAGAGTAGCGCGCGATCCGCCGAGGTTCGTCAACGGCGCGTCGTGTTCTGGCGGGTCGAGCCAGCGAAGGTCTGCGAACGACACTTCTTTCCAAGTTTCGTGGCGACGACGATCACCTGCCTGCCAGAT
>JBGTKH010000226.1:0-3650 GCA_041744735.1 Pirellulaceae bacterium
TCATGACGCCTCAACTCAGCACCGGAACTCGCCGGTTGCCACACATCGGGGAACTGGATGCAGATCGACGCAGCGGTGGTCATTACCAATACCACGAGTATCGCACGCGTAGCGCCGTCGTTTCACCCGTAGCCGTAGGCGTGGGAAGCAGCAAAGAATCAACGCTGGCCCACCAAGGTAGATTTCCCTCGCCTACGGCTACGGGTTAAACGACGTGGTGGCCTCTGTCTTGGTGCGAAAGAGTCGTCCGAGCCGGAATGCAATTCCGCGCTACGGCTGTAATGGCACGGGTTGCAGTTGGACAGGATCAACGGGCACTAGGCGGCCGGGGGTTACGTCTCGGAATGGAGAGGATGGCGGCGAATTCTGATCGGGCGGATCTGCGGGTAAGGCGGGAGTGACCGGCTGTTCCGCGGATGCCGGCTGCACGTTGCGGCGCGGCACGAGCACCGACTTCTCGCGCGGCGCGGCGGGGATCAACATCGACACGATTTTCTCACGGCTCAGACCGGGCCCGGCGGCGTTCAGTGCGTACTCGGCGATCGACAGGTTGTAGTCGCGCACGGTGGCCATGAACTCGCGGCGCTGTTGACGCGCGTGGCCGAAGGCTTCTAGCACATCGCGCAGTTCCAATTCGCCGTTCTCATACACGCGGCGGATTGCATCTAGCGATTGGTCAGCGGCGGCGACCGAAGCGGCTCGCGCGCCAATTAGCGTTACGTAGTGCGGCAACATGCGGTCGATCCGCCGCAGACCCACGGGCACAGGACGACTGGCAAAGATCGCGGTGAAATTCGTGCGATAGGGACCCACATACGGCAAGTCATGCGGCAGCGGCATCACATCGGCCGACGGCAGCAGCGCGGCATCGGCCAAATCTTGCTGCGCGGCGATCGCGGCCATTTCAGCTTGCTTTGCACGGGCCTCGGCTGCGGCCTGCGTGGCGCGCAACGACGACTGTTCATGAGCCAGCCTCGGCGGGATCACACTCGCCAGGAACTGCTTTTCGTTCAGGGCGTGATGGTAATCTGCCACTGCCGCCGACAGCAGCCAGTAGGCTTTCACCACTTTGAGCTGCGCGGCCGAGTCGGTCACTCGCTCCAAAGCTGCTGGCAGAGTCAGCGGTTTGCCAGCCAGCGATCGCTCGTCGGGCGCTGTCATGACTTGGCTCAGCAACAGCGGCGCCGATATAGCCACTGGCTCCGCGATCGCGGGTGCCGCTCGCTGAGGTTCGGCAGGCAGAGCGAAACTCTGCGAACTCGCTGGCCGTAGCGGCGCTAAGTGGATGGCATCAACCGGTTCACGTAGTTCGGAACCGTCAAGCTGCGTTGCCGGTGCGACATCGCGTAGCTGAAAGACGGCGGCCGGTGCTTTGGCAGGCGTCGGTTCGCCTAAACGGACAGCCGGCTCAAACTGCCGATACGAAGATCCCAACGGTGCGGCGTTCCGTGGTGCGGGCGCCGGCGATGGCGAATTTGGCGCGGGTTGAATCGGAGCGAGTTGAGCGGCCAATAGCAATACGACTTGCCAGGAAGCTGCGTGCATCGGTGCACCTCATGTGGGTCGAGAAGGCAAAAACCGGAAACGACGGGTCAGTAGCCTGCCAGTTTCCGGCGATTTCGTCAATCCGAACCGGGTCGGGATTGCGATTTTCAGCCGCATTAGAACAGCGTATAGATGAACGGCGCTGCGCCGCTGCTGCCAATCGCCACCAGTGCGCCGACCAGCAACAACACGATGATGATCGGCAGCAGCCACCACTTCTTGTTGTCCATCAAGAAGGCGATGAACTCACCGGCCAGCCAGTTGCGCTTTTGCTTAGCGGCGTCTTTAAAGCTGGCGGATTTATCCGTTGACATGGCGTATTCACTCCGTGGAAACGAGTATTCAACCTAAAACTGACGGAAATAACTTTGTGCCTCTCGCGGCTGACGTTTTTCGCGCCAATACGAATTGCTGGCGCGGTTGATCTTGCGTTGCAAGGAGTCACGGCCGATCAGCCGGAAGAACAATCCCACTGGCACGAACAAGGCGAAGTACGTGATCAACATGATCGCCTCGCCGAGCACCAGTCCGATTGGCATTGTGAGGTAACTTAAGCCGATGAAGATCGGTGCGAGCCATTGCGGTTTGATATAGCCGAGCAACGCAAGACTCCCGCCGACGACGGCCGAAACCGCGATGGCCGCAACGTTGCCGCCGTGCCAAATCAATGCTTGACCGCCGAAGAGACAGCCGCGAATGTCCGTCGACGTGGTGAACAGCCACGCTAACAGCGGCAGCGCGAACAGCGCGATGAGACCAAATTGACGCAGTTCGCGTGGACTGGGGTCGCGGTTGATTTCGATGAGTGCCATGTTGGGTTAGTCCAATTGAAATTGAGCCAGATGGGCCTGACGCCGTTCTTCACCGAGCTTCCTTTGTTCGTCTCGAAGCACAATCGTGCGGCCGAGAACCAGCACATCCATATTGGTCGCCATGAAGCAGCGATAGGCGTCGGCCGGGGTACACACGATCGGCTCGCCGCGCACGTTGAAGCTGGTGTTGACCAGCACCGGGCAGCCCGTTTGGTCGTGAAAGCGGCTGACCAAACGGTGCAGCAGCGGATGCCGCACCGGATCGACGGTCTGGACGCGCGCCGAATAATCGACGTGTGTGACGGCCGGAATTGTCGATCGCTTCTGGTGCAGTTTGTCGATGCCGAATGCGCTTTTGTCGTGCCCGCTGTCACTGGTGCGGAACTCTGCGCGAACGGGAGCGACCAACAGCATGTACGGGCTGTCTTCGTAGGGCCGCATTTCAAAATATTTGTCCACGTAATCCCGCAGCACGATCGGCGCGAAGGGCCGGAACGACTCGCGGAACTTGATTTTCAGGTTCATCACCGACTGCATCTTTTCGCTGCGCGCATCTCCCAGGATGCTGCGCGCGCCCAGCGCCCGCGGGCCGAACTCCATGCGGCCCTGGAACCAGCCGATCACCTTTTCCTCTGCCAACAGTTTGGCAACTTCGGCGACGATTTGTTCTTCGTCGGCATATGTCGTGTACACCGCGCCGGCTTCGTCGAGGTCGGCAGCAATCGTGTCGTCGTCGAAGGCCGGGCCGAGGAAGGAGCCGTGTTGCGAGTCGATCGGCTGCACGCTGCGCGGGTTATCCAGCAGTTGATGCCAGATAAACAGGGCCGTGCCCAGCGCTCCGCCGGCGTCGCCCGCCGCGGGCTGAATCCAGATGTTCTCGAACGGTCCTTCACGCAGCACGCGGCCGTTGCCGACACAGTTCAGCGCGACGCCGCCGGCCAACACAAGATTCTTCATGCCGGTTCGCTGCTGCACGTGCCGCGAGGCGCGCAGCATGACTTCTTCCGTGACGGCTTGGATCGAGGCGGCCAGATCCATTTCACGCTGCGTGAGCAGCGATTCCGGTTTGCGGGGCGGCCCGCCAAAGAGCTGATGAAACTTCGCCGACGTCATGGTCAAGCCGTGATGATAGTTGAAGTACGACATGTCCAACCGGAACGAGCCGTCTTCCTTCAAGTCCATCACGTGCTGGAGAATCAAGTCCTTGTAGACCGGCTCGCCGTACGGAGCGAGGCCCATGACTTTGTATTCGCCGCTATTCACCTTGAAGCCCGTGTAATAGGTGAACGCCGA
>JBGTKH010000227.1:0-12405 GCA_041744735.1 Pirellulaceae bacterium
TTGGATCAAGCACAAATCCGGGCGGTAGCTGTCCTCGGAAACGAATTCCGTGTCGAACGCGATTGCGTCTGCAGACGAAATGCTGTCGCAATAATCAATCAGTTGCCGGTCGGTGGTAATATGTTCGTACTGCACGCTGCGCGAGACGTCCGTGTCGTCAAAGGTGTGTAAGTGGCAATAGGTGAAGGTGCGAGTCGCCGTTCACCTTCGCATCTTAATATGAGCCGCGTAGATTTACTACGCCAGCGGCCGCTGGCGGCTGGCGGCGGACGTTTGCTACACTGCTCGACAGTCTGCGACACATGTCAACTGCGGGCCGAAATCATGCGAGAATGTTGGCTGCGATCGAATCGGCGAGCGATGGCTCTGGGGCTAATTCCACCGGCGCTGTTCGGGCTGGTTGGGATCGCGCTGGTGTTTGTATCGGCCGAGGGTAACGGTGGTTGGGCCGTCGCACGCTGGCTCGGTTGGGCCTGCACCGCGGGCGGGGCATTGTCGGTCGTCGCCATTGTCTACTGGATGCGTTTGCCGCGTTTGGCTTACGAGAGCGGGCACCTGCTGGTCTACTTGCGTACTTTCGCACCCTTGCGTGTGCCCATCGACATCGTTGAATGCTTTTTCATGGGGCAGGGGCCAAGCCGGATTGCCGGACCAGAAGGCAAGGAAGCGGAAACGACAACCATCGTCGTGCGGCTCTCGGAGTCGGCGGCCGAGTGGCGGCATGTTGATGTGCGGCCCGAACTCGGCCATTGGTGCGACGGCTACATTACGATTCGCGGCACGTGGTGCGAGCCGATCAATCGCGCGTTGATGGAACATCTGAATCGGCGGCTCGTCGAAGTTCATCGTCAACGCCGCCGGCAGCGCGAGTTGGAAACCGCATGAAAGCGGTGCGAGTTGACGAGCCGCGGCAAACGAACGGGCGAGCGCGAATCGGTATCTTTTTTTGCGAATTGCTTGACACGCAGCGACCCGAGTTCGATACTGGGAACTTAATCACGGGCCGCTCAACTCCCTGGCGGCAAATTCAACAGCGTTGAACTTGGGCGATCAATTCTGCAACGCTTGTCATTCTGACTCAGGGGAACAGGAGAATAATCGTGCCCGACTCGGTGCTCGACGCAATCAAAATGGGGCTTTGGGACTACGAACCCAAACCGACGAAACCGGCCGGCTACAACAGCACCAAGGCGATGCCCGGAACCGATGAAAAACTAACGGTGATGGCCCAGCGGATTCGAAGTGGACTGCCGCTGTGGCATCCCGATGACCGCCGCTCATATGACGATGCGGACGAGTTTTCAAGCTAAGCCAGCGAAACACTTCTTCCCGGCTGGCATGTGCCGGTTCGGGAAGACCGAATGACATCACGAACCAGCCCGCACCGGCTGCCACGAAGCACAGGCCGACGAGTGTCAACGCCGTCAAGATACCGCGGTTTTTTCGCATGCTTTCGTTCCCCACGTTGGACGGATGGCCAATCCGTCCGTGCTGCGATCGATGCCAACCAGGACTGCGGGACGGATTGGCAAACCGTCCTACGCGGAGGTGTGCGGGCCGCAGATTCCCCTCAACTCGCAATTGGGTTTGTGTTACACTGCTGCCACATGGGTGCTCAACGGCCTGCGAGTCCGCGGCACATCAGCACGTTTATACCTAAAAATATCGGTTGGGTTTCGGCCAGCCGGCGCATCGCAAAGGACCATCGTATGCCCAACTTCAGCACGGAAGTTCCACACGAGTTAGGACAGGAGCAAGCCTCCGTACGGCTTCGCGGCCTGCTGGAAAAAGTTCGCCAACGCTATCAGGACCAAGTTGGCGCTTTGCAGGAGGAGTGGCAGGATAACGTGCTGAACTTCTCCTTCAAGACTTACGGCTTCTTGATCAGCGGCGCTTTGACCGTCGAGCCGGATCTGGTGAAGCTCGATGGCACGCTGCCGTTCGCCGCCGTGGCCTTTCGCGGCAAGATCGAACAGTCGATCCGCAACGAATTGGAAAAAGTCCTGAGTTGACAACGGCCCGCCGTGAGCTACGTTTGCTTTTGGCAGGCGGCGTGGCCGATTCATCGCCGCACCGCACGACTCACGACCAGCGAGTCCGGGGGCAGGCATTCAAACGAGGGCAGGCAAGTGGGCAAAAGAGCTTTGGTGGCGGATGAATCGCCCGTCATGCGGCAGGTCTTTCTGCGTTCGCTGGCCGCATTTGGCGTCGCGGACACGGTCGAAGTCGAGGACGGCGAACAAGCCATCCGTCTCTTCCAACAACAGTCTTTCGACCTCGTGCTGACCGATTGGAACCTGCCCCGCAAGTCCGGCTTCGAGCTGTTGCAAACGATCCGCCAAGCCAAGCCGCAGCTCCCCGTCATCATGGTCACCAGCACAGCCGAAAAGAGCCGCGTCCTGCAAGCCATCCAAGCCGGCGTGTCCGACTATCTCGTAAAACCATTCACCGCCGAAGCGCTGTTGGGAAAGCTGCAAAAGCATTGTGCTTAGTCATTGGTCATTGGTCATTGGGGATCACAAGTATTTCGCCAGTGGACCGCCACGGGCAGCTAGGGCGTCGATCTTGGCGCTCACTTTCGGATCTTCTGTCAGCGGCGGAGCGTGGTGCGGCTTGATGCGGGCATCGATGACTAGCGAGCCCTCGCAGCCCCAGTGTTTGTCGTTAGTGAATGACGCAATACCTTGTACGTCGGGGGCTGGGTTGCTGCGGGTGAAGATGACCCACAGCAGATTGTTCAGCGTGCGGGCCGTGAAGTCGCTGTCGTCGACGATGACGATCAGCGGAAACTGATTGATCGAGTCGTTGCTGTTGAAGTGCGAGCAGAATCGTTCCGCCGCTGTGTCCCGGCCTTCCGCATCTGTAGTGAACTTGGGACCTTCGATCGCCAACATACCTGGCAAGCAGACGCGCGGGTTGTGAAAATCTCTGGGCAAGCGCAATTCGCCGTTCAACTCCACGGGCAGTTCGCGCCGCGGCGGGCCGACGGCGGCCAGAACCACTTTTGATCCGGTATTCAAGGCAGAGCCCGAGTAGTCCAATGTGTCAATCGTGGTGCAGGTGTGAAAATGCAAATCGCGCCGCCAATCGACACGAGCGAGCAAGTGCCGCAAGAACGCGGGGATGTCGTGAATGTCGAGCTGGGGGTCGTCGTCGTGCGACACAATCAGCAGATATTTGGCCAGCGACATCTGTCCTTGCCCCAGAATCGCGCTGGCCTGCGTCAGCAGTTCCATCGGTTGCTGCGTCTGCTTAAACGGCCAGTACCTTTCGCTGCCGATGGCCAACATCAGCGGATGCACGCCCGACGCATCCACCGCGTGCACGGCGTGAACTCCTGGAATCACCGTGGGAATAATCGGCCCGGTCAGTTCGTGAATCAACTGGCCGAAGATCGTGTCCTCTTGCGGCGGCCGGCCGACGACGGTGAACGGCCAGATCGCGTTGCGGCGATGCCACACCTGCTCGACGCGCAGCACGGGGAAGTCGTGCGCCAAGCTGTAATAGCCCAAATGATCGCCGAACGGACCTTCCGGCAATTGCTTGTCGGGATCGACCATGCCGCTGATGCAGAAGTCGGCTTCCGCGTAAATCGGCAATTGACTCGGGCGGCAAATCATCGGAATGCGATGGCCGGCCAGCGCACCGGCGAACGTCAATTCCGACATACCTTCCGGCAACGGCATCACGGCGGCCAAGTTCATCGCCGGAGCACCGCCCACGAAAATGTTCACGCGAAACGGCACCCCGCGGCGAACGGCCGACGTGTGATGTACGCCGATGCCGCGATGGATTTGATAGTGCAAGCCGATTTCCCGGTTACGTTCATAGCGGCCGCCGGACATTTGCACGCGATACATGCCCAAATTCGACTTCATCATGCCCGGTTCGCCAGCGTGCTCGGTGTAGACCTGCGGCAGCGTAATGAACGCTCCACCGTCGTCGGGCCACGATTGAAGGTGCGGCAATTGATCGATCGTCGTGTTGTTGGCCAGCACCGGCCCGCGACGGCAACGACGCGGTAACATCGACAGCGCGGTCAGCGGCGTCCGCAGGTACCGGGCCGGCCGCCGCCAAATTTGATTCGCGTCGATCTTCAGTTCGATCAGCCGCCGCACGGCCTCCAGCGTGTCGCGGAACATGTAACTTGCCCGCTCGATTGTGCCGAACAGATTCGACACCATTGGAAAGCCGCAGCCTTTGACGTTGGCATAGAGAACAGCCGGCCCACCCGACCGATACACGCGCCGATGAATCTCGGCGGCCTCCAGGTACGCGTCGACCTCGTCTTCCAGCCGGACCAAATGCCCGGCCTGCTCCAAGTCCGACACACACTGCCGCAACGTGCGATAACCCATGGGGAGATTTTTGATTTTCGATTGATGATTTTTGATTTTCGACGTTCGGATCGCAGGATGTGTACGCTATCATAAGGGGCCGTTGCGGATTGGACGATGCCCGTTGTGATCGTGCGGCTGAGGCATTACGTTGGAGGTAATAGGAGTTTGCGATGAGAAGTCTCGACAACGTTTCAGTACTCAACGTAGCCGAAGTCGTGAGACTTCGGTCGGCTCGTCAATTCGGCAAAACCCGAACTCTCACGAGTTCGGCTACGAAGATCGTCGGCACGAGTTCGGCTACGAAGATCGTCGGGCGCCCACGAGTCGCCAGAGGTACTCTCTTACTGTCGATTGCCCTTCTATTCGTGTCCGTTGCACCGGCGGTCACGGCCGCCGACGAGCCGGACCAGATTGGCAGCCGCGCTTTGGCCGATTACGTTGCCAAGCCGGACGCGAGCTACCGCTGGACGAAGCTGCGCGAGGGAACGGTCGGCAGAACTTCTTACGTCGAGTTGATCCTGACTTCCCAGACTTGGCGGGACATCGTGTGGAAGCACCAACTGTTCGTAATCAAACCGTCGAGCGTTCCGCCGGACACGAAGCATGCGCTGCTGTTCATCACGGGTGGAAGCTGGAACGACGCGCTGCAAGACCCGGCCAGAGAGCTGAAGCTGCCGCGCGAAGCCGGACTGTTCGCCACACTGGCTGAAGAACTCAAGACGCCGGTGGCCATTCTGCTGCACGTGCCACAACAGCCGATCTTCGACGGCAAACGCGAGGACCAAATCATCGCGTTGACGTTTGAAAACTATCTGAAGACGCGCGATCCCGAGTGGCCGCTGTTGTTGCCGATGGTCAAGAGCGCGGTCCGCGGCATGGACGCAGTGCAAGAGTACTGCAAACAAGAGTGGTCGTTGGAGTTGGAAACATTTACGGTCACCGGCGCGTCGAAGCGCGGCTGGACGACGTGGCTGACCGGTGCCGCCGATCCGCGGGCCGTGGCGATCGCTCCGATGGTTATCGACATGCTGAACATGCGAGCGCAGCAGAAACATCAGCTTGCCTCGTGGGGAGACTACTCGCAACAGATCAACGATTACACGCAGCGCGGTTTGCAGAAGCACTTTGACACCGCGGCGGGCAAGACGCTGCAAGCGATTGTCGATCCGTACAGCTACCGCGACGTGCTCACGCAGCCGAAGCTGATCATCCTCGGCACCAATGATCCATACTGGCCGCTGGACGCTCTCAACTTGTATTGGAATGACTTGCGTGGCGAGAAGTTCATTCTGTACGTTCCCAACAACGGCCACGGTGTGAACGACTATCCGCGGCTGGTCGGCAGCCTGGCGGCTTTGCACCAGCATGCGGCCACCGGTAAGGCGCTGCCTGAGCTGTCGTGGAAATTCACCAACGGCGGCGATCGCTTGTCGCTGCGAATGACGTCGGACTTGAAACCCAAATACGTACAGGCGTGGACTGCGGCGGCGGAGACTCGTGATTTTCGCAAGTCCCAATGGCGTTCGTTCCAAACGCGAGCCGACGGCGACGGCTATGTTTACGATCTGACAATTCCAGCCGCCGGTTACGCCGCCCTGTTCGGCGAGGCGGTCTTCGAAGACGGCGGCCTGCCCTATTACTTGTCTACGAACGTGAACATCGTGAGCGCCGCGGCAGAATAGTTGATTTGCGTTGCGCCGGCGGGAATCACTGACCTTTCGTCAGCTACCGTTCACAATGCTTATCACCGTTCGCAGTACCTAGTACTCAGTACCACAATACTCCACTCGCCGCCCAACGAATACCGCCGCGCTCGTGGAAACAACACGAACGTTGCACCGCGCCGCGCTGGCCGGTCAACCGGCGTCCTCTCCCACCGACAGTTCCGACCAGCGGGCAGCGGTACAACATCGGGGTCCTCCATTTACAAGGGGCGTAACGATCACCTCCTGCCAAACTCTACGATAACGCGGGCTCCAGGTGCGGCACCGCTGCTTCGCGTCCCCGTACGGCCGCGCGGTATTCGCGCTGAGCTTCGGTTTCCGCCTCCGTCGAGAAGCGAACGATGAACGCGGAGAACGAGCAAAACATCACGAGCCCGCCTAGTATTAACAACGCCGTGGGCCAAGCCAGCGATCCTTTGAACAGGAAGCCGGCGGCGACTGCCCCCGCATTGCCGCCGGCTCCAACGATACCGGCCACGGCTCCCAGCGCTTTCTTATTTACAAAAGGCACGACGGAATACGTTGCACCTTCGGACATCTGCACGAACAGACTGAATAGAATCAACGCTGGGATGGCCAGCACCAAGACTTTCATTTGTGAGAACAGCATCAGCGCCAGCCCTTCGCAAAATAGCGCCGCGAACAGCCAGAACACACGGCCGCGCAGTCCCCACTTGCCCCCGAACAAATCGCCGAAGACTCCGCCCAGTGTGCGAGCGAACAGGTTCATCAAGCCAAACAACGACGCGGTCATCCCCGCCCAAAACAGACCCAAACCGAAATAGTCCATAAAGTACAACGCGGCAATGTTGTTGATCGTCAACTCGATGCCGAAGCAAGCCCCGTAGATTAGGAACAGAGCCCATACGCGGTGGTCCTTAATCGCGGCCAGAAACGCGCCGTTGGCCTTTTTGGCGTCTGGCATCTTTCCGGCGGCTCGGAGGTCCTTAAAATTTCCGTCCGGCGCGTCCTGCGTGAAAAAGTAATAGCCCGCGCCAGTCAACATACATACGAAGCCGGCCACGACCATCGATGCTCGCCAACCTACGAATTGGCTAAAACCCAGCAGGCTGACAAACACCGCAAACACGGCGGGCATCACAAACTGCGTCACGCCGCCGCCCAGATTTCCCCAACCGGCCGACGTGGCATTCGCGGTGCCGACCACGTTCGGTGCGAACATCACCGACGTGTGATACTGCGTGATGACAAACGATGCCCCGATCACGCCGATCAGCAGCCGAAAGATCAAAAACGTTTCAAAGTTTTGCGCCAACCCGATGCCCATCACCGGCAGCGAGCCCACGATCAACAGACCCGTGTAAGCCAGCCGCGGCCCAATCCGGTCGCACAACCAACCGATGAATAACCGCGCGACGACGGTGATGGCCACCGAGGCGATGATGGTCCAGCCGATTTGCTCTTTGGTTAACGACAACTCCTCGCGCACTACGGCCATCAACGGCGCGATGCCGAACCACGCGAAGAAACACAAGAAGAATGCGAACCACGTCATGTGGAAGGCGCGGATCTGCGGCATGCGGAGATGAAAGAACCGGCTCCACAGCCGCGTGGACTTGTTCTGGAATTCCATGTTGAAGGCTTTCAATGAGAGGTAAGTGTGGCGCGCAACACTCGCTCGGCAAGCACGCAAACCGCGCGCGTTAATTCAATACATTGCGCCTGAGCCGCCTTCGCGCGATGACCTGGTTCCGAGTCGGTTCGGGAGAGACGAACCTCCGGTTGGTCTAAGGCAAGTCCGGCTTATTAATTTACCCGTAGCCGAAGTCGCCAGACTTTGGAGGATCGGCCAAACTCTGGCGAGTTCGGCTACGCTGATTGGTACGTCCTTATCCGGGACTTGCCTAATGTTGACTCGCGAACTGTCGTCCAACTCGCAAGTCAGTCGGTCATTTCGCTACTCAGGTGCGCTGGGAACTCGGAACACTCTGTCCCTGCCCCGCTGACGGATTCGCAAACAGCGTGCCGCCGCACAACACGGCATGACACATGCTTGTCACCCCCGGTCAAAAAGTCCATAGAAACCCAGTGAATTCCGAACGTCTGGCGCGAGTGCCAGGAATCTGTCACAAACGGTGCTGCTGGTGATATGCCTGCACTTTGCGCCCGCCCTGCCCGCTTTTACGGCAGCGATTGCATGAGCAGGAAATGATGTTTTTATGATGCTAAGGACAATCTGCGACTCATCCGCTTGTGATGTGCCATTAAACCACTGTTAAACCACTGTGAAGTCAACGAGCGCGAGTTGTATAAGCAAATCTAATAGCGGCAACCGGTAGCTGGGCGACGTTCGCGGCACGACACTTGCAACCGCGACGCTAGTCGTTGACACATAATCGATCAACAAAACTACCTACCACAACCTGCCAGGCTGCTCCTCTCCTGACTCTGGCTTGGCTATCGAAATGATCGCACTAGACGTTTCGACACAACCGAATGGCTTTTCGCTCGTTGACATGCTGTTGGAAGAGCAACAGCGGACAACGGCGGTGGAGAAGTTTGCGCAGTTACACAGCCGCGACCAGTTGCCGTTGCACTCGCGCCGCTATCGAGATCTGATCCCGCTGACCGCGCCGCGCGAAGGCGAGCAATATGCATTCGAAGTGGATTTGGACGCCTGCTCCGGCTGCAAATCGTGCGTGGCGGCATGCCACAATCTGAACGGCTTGGAGGAAGACGAACTGTGGCGCTCGGTCGGCCTGCTGCACGGCGGCACGACGCAGTTGCCGGTCGTGCAGCATGTGACCACGGCGTGTCACCACTGTCTAGAACCCGCGTGCTTGGAAGGCTGCCCGGTCAACGCCTACGAAAAAGATCCGCTCACCGGTATCGTGCGGCATTTGGACGACCAGTGCATTGGCTGCCAGTACTGCATGCTCAAGTGCCCCTATGACGTCCCCAAGTACAGCAAGTCGAAAGGCATTGTGCGCAAGTGCGACATGTGCCGTGACCGACTGGCCGTGGACGAAGCGCCGGCCTGCGTGCAAGCCTGCCCCAACCACGCCATCCGCATCAAAGTGGTCAGCAAGCAGACGGTGGTCGAAGAGTGCGAAGCCAACCTATTTTTGCCGGGCGCTCCCGAGCCGAGCTACACCCTGCCGACCACCACGTACAAAACCAAACGCTCGCTGCCGCGCAACCTGCTGCCCGCCGACTATTACTCGGCCCGGCCGCAACACGCTCACCTGCCGCTGGTGTTCATGTTGATCCTCACCCAAATGTCCGTGGGGGCGTTTGTGGTCGAACAATTTCTGGTGTCGTGGTTCGCGTGGTTCGGCAGCGAATTGATGACCGGCGTGCGCTCTGTGCATTTGATCGCGGCGCTGGCACTCGGGCTCACGGGAATGAACGCCTCGGTGTTTCATCTAGGCCGGCCGCTGTATGCCTTCCGGGCCGTGGTCGGACTGCGAACGTCGTGGCTCAGCCGCGAAATCCTGGCGTTTGGACTGTTTGCCGCGATGGCGTCGTTGTTTGTCGGCGTAAGCTGTCTGCAGTATGTGGGCGTCGAAGTATCGTGGCACATTCAAAACACATTCGGAGCCGCGGCGGCATTGACGGGACTGGCCGGCATGTTTTGCTCGGTGATGATCTACGTGGATACGCGGCGGGCTTTCTGGAACGGCACATACACCAGCGTAAAGTTCTTCGCCACGGCCTTGGTGCTGGGTTTGCCCACGGCATTGTTGATTTCGCTGGGTGCGGCGGCCTTTGCCGACGACGTAGCGATTCCGCGCATTATGGCGGAATACGGCCAGACGCTGTGCAAGTGGCTGATGGTAGCCGCGGCCGGGAAGCTGTTGTTCGAGTCGTTGATTTTCATTCACCTGCGACAAACTCAGCACACGCCGCTAAAACGTACCGCGCTGCTGATGACCGGCAGCGAGTTGGGACTGACGACGATGAAGCGCTACTTCTTCGGCGTCATCGGCGGCCTGGTTTTGCCGGGCATGTTGCTGGCCGAAAAGTCGATTGCACCTGACACCGGCTATCAGCCGCTGTTCATTGGACTAGTTGTGCTGCTAATGCTCGTCGCGCTGGTGCTCGGCGAGCTATTGGAACGTTACTTGTTTTTCACTGCCGTCGTGGCGCCGAAGATGCCGGGATCGCCGGCGTCGTGAGAATGTCGAATGCCCAATGACAAATGACGAAAGAATGACGAAGCACGAATGTCGAATGAAAGCACGACCATGAATAAGGACTGTCAACACTCGATGGTTTATGTCGAAAGCGAAGGGACGACACGCTCTGCTTCGTAATTCGTCATTCGTCGATCGTCATTCTTTCGTCATTGTGGATTTCGACATTCGTCATTCGACACGCGGCGTTCAATCGAGCAGAACCCCTTGACGCTGTATGGCATCCACAACTGAAAAACGTGAAAGCCCCGGCGCGCTCAGTTCGCTGCTTTATCAGCGCGACGGCGTGCTGACGCGCGACTTGTTGCTCAGCCCGGGCCAATTCGGGCTGGGCAAGGTGCCGGACGGGCGCGTGCCGGATGCCACGACCACGATGGTCTGCGGGTTTTGCTCGACCGGCTGCGGATTGAACATTCACTTGAAGGACGGTGAGGCAATCAATCTGACGCCGACGGTCGATTATCCCGTGAACCTCGGCATGGCCTGTCCCAAGGGCTGGGAAGCGCTGACGGTGCTGAAGTCCGCCGACCGCGCGACCACACCGCTGCTGCGCAACCCGCGCGGCAAACTGCGGCCGGTGGATTGGGACACCGCCATGAAAACGTTCTGCGAGCGGTTCAAGGCGATTCAGGCGAAACACGGAAACGACTCGGTCGCTTTCCTCAGCACCGGCCAGATTCCGACGGAAGAGATGGCCCTGTTGGGCAGTCTGGCCAAATTCGGCATGGGCATGTTGCACGGCGACGGCAACACGCGGCAGTGCATGGCCACTTCCGTCGTGGCCTACAAGCAATCGTTTGGCTTCGACGCGCCGCCATACACATACAAAGATTTTGAAGAGTCCGACGTGATCGTGCTGGTGGGATCGAACCTGTGTATCGCTCACCCGATCATGTGGCAGCGCGTCTGCAACAACCCCAACAACCCGCGGATCATCGTCATCGACCCCCGCAAAACCGAAACGGCGATGGCCGCCACGCTGCATCTGCCGCTGCGGTCCAAGTCCGACTTGGTGCTGCTGTATGGCCTGGCCCACATCCTGATTTCCAAAGGCTGGATCGACACGCGATTCATCCACAACCACACCAGCGGCTTCGAGGACTACTGGCAGCACGTCAAACAATTCACGCCGGCGCGCGCCGCTGAGGTCAGCGGCATCGACGAAGCGACTCTGCACGAAGTGGCCAAGACCATCCACGAAGGCAAGCGCGTGTCATTCTGGTGGACGATGGGCGTCAATCAGAGCTACGAAGGCGTGCGCGCGGCGCAGGGCATCATCAACTTGGCGCTGTTGACCGGCAACATCGGACGGCCGGGAACCGGGGCGAACTCCGTCACCGGCCAGTGCAATGCGATGGGCTCGCGGCTGTTCAGCAACACGACCAACCTGTTGGGCGGCCACGATTTCGAGAACCCGCAACACCGCCAGAAGATCGCCGATTTGCTGGGCATCGACGTTGTTCGCATCCCCGACCGCAACAGTTGGTCGTACAACGAAATCATCGAAGGCATCTTGTCCGAGAAGATCAAGGGCCTGTGGGTGATCGCCACCAACACGGCCCATTCGTGGATCAACCAGAACACGCTGCACGACATCCTCGGCCGGCTCGACTTCCTGGTCGTGCAGGACATGTATCACACGACCGAAACGGCTCAGCGTGCTGACTTGGTTTTGCCCGCCGCCGCGTGGGGCGAAAAAGAAGGCACGTTCATCAACTCCGAGCGCCGCTTCGGGCTGCTCAAGAAGGTTGTCAAAGCACCGGGGCAAGCGCTGGCCGACTTTTCCATTTTCAAACTCGTCGCGCACTACTGGGGTTGTGCGGAAATGTTTGAAAAGTGGAGCGACCCTGAAGCGGTTCTGCAAATCATCAAACAGATCTCGCGCGGTCAGCCCTGCGATATCACCGGCATCCGCGACTATCGCATGATCGACGAGCAGGGCGGCATCCAGTGGCCGTTTCCGGAATGCGAAATGCCTGACGAGATCGTTGAATATCCCAAGTCGCAAATCGAAAATCAAAAATCGAAAATCGAAAATCTCCAATCCGAACGCCGGCTTTTCGAGGACGGCCGTTTCTATCATCCCGACGGCCGGGCGAAATTCCTGTTCGAGATGCCGCGGGAAATGCCCGAGCCGCCCAACGCGCGTTACCCACTGCTGCTAAACACCGGCCGCGGCACGGC
>JBGTKH010000228.1:0-3586 GCA_041744735.1 Pirellulaceae bacterium
GGCTCAGACGTACAGAATTCAATTTTGCCGGCGAAAACGCGACTTGAAAACACCAACCATGTACCGGCAAAATTGAATTCTGTACGTCTGAGCCCAAACGGTATCACCACCAATCGCGAGAACCTTTTGACGGTACTGTCGCACTGCTGCTACAATGGACCGCTATGAATTACCGAGACATCATCACGATTGAGCCCGGCAAACGCGGCGGCAAGCCATGTATCCGCGGCATGCGCATCACGGTTTATGACGTGCTGTCGTATCTTGCGGGCGGGATGAGCTATGAAGAACTGTTGGGGGACTTCCCTTACCTGACGGAAGAGGACATCCGCGCCTGTCTGAGTTACGCGGCTGACCGCGAGCGACAAATCGCCGTGTCGTCCAAATGAAACTGCTGCTGGACCAGAATCTGCCGCCGCGGCTTGCCAAGGATCTTGCCGATTTGTTTCCTGCCTCGGCACACGTGTCGACGTTGGGCCTCGACCAATCGGACGACGATGACCTCTGGACATGCGCCCGCGACCACGACTACTTGCTGGTTTCCAAGGATGCGGATTTCACGGACCTGAGTACACTGCGCGGCTTTCCACCCAAGCCGATTTGGATTCGTTTGGGAAACTGCACGACGGCGGAAATCGAGGAGCTGTTGCGGTCGCATGCTGAGGATATTCGCCAGATGACCGCCGACGCGGATGTCGGCGTTTTAATGTTGCCGTGAGTACGACGTGACTGACTTTTGTTTCGCTGAGTTAAGCTTGCAAGGAACCCAGCATGCTACGCACCTGTGTTTCGTTCGTCCTGATCTTCCTTCTTCAATCCAACATCTCATTCGCCGCCGACGCGATTTTTGAACCCGGCGCGAAACCCACGTTGGTCTTGGAGAACGGAGCTGGCGAGGGTCCGGCTTGGCATCCGGAGCAAGGCTTGTTCTTCAGCGGCCACGAGGGAATCACGCGGCTGGACAAGAGCGGCCGGTCGCATTCGTATCGCCCGAAGGCCGGCACGAACGGATTGTTGTTCGATCATCAGGGGCGGCTGCTGGCCTGCGAACCCGCGCAGCGCCGCGTCACGCGCACCGAGGCGGACGGCACGATCACGGTGCTCACCGACGGCTACGAAGGCAAACGCTACAACCAGCCGAACGACATCACCGTCGATTCGCGCGGCCGGATTTATTTCTCAGACCCGTGCTACGGCGACCGCAGCAAAATGGAGATGCTTGACGCCGAGGGCCGCAAGATCGAAGGCGTCTATCGCATCGACCCGGACGGCCGGGTGCAGCGGATCATCACGCACGAAGTCGATCGCCCCAACGGCGTGCTGGTCTCGGCCGACGATCGTTACCTGCTGGTCGCCGACAACAATAACAACGCCGCCGGCGCCGCTCGCAAACTGTGGCGGTTCGATTTGAACGGCGACGGGACCGTGAATTTCAAGAGCCAGCGGCTGCTGCACGACTGGGGCACGTCGCGCGGGCCGGACGGCATGGTCCAGGATCAACAAGGCCGTCTGTACGTGGCCGGCGGCCTGAACAAACCGAACCCGCCCGTCGAAACCAACGACAACCAGGGCGGCATCTACATCTTCAACTCTGAAGGAAAGTTGCTGGAGTTCGTGCACATCCCGCGCGACGAAGTCACCAACTGCACGTTCGGCGGCGACGACATGAAAACCCTCTACATCACCGCCGGCGGCACGCTGTGGTCGATCCGCACTACAACCGCCGGCCGGCTGCCGTGGCCGAGGTAGCGTTTAGCGATTAGCGATTAGCGTTCAGCAGTCAGCAACACGGCCCTTGGTAAGTACTCGGTACTCAGTACTGTGTACTCGGTACTTCATCCGACACTCGATTAAGCCAATCAGCAGCCTCTAACGGCATCTTGTATTGAAACACGCGCTGCCAAGTCGGCCTAAGTCGCTGCTTAAGTCCGACACGACGGCGACTTCCACAACCAGGGAATACAAAGACTTCTCGCCTTTTCGACCACACACGGTGCGTGTTACTTGACAGGGAACGACGAAAATCAGTTGGCAGCCTAGATGTCAAGCGCGAATAGCGGTTCACCATCAAGGTAGTTCCATCCCCATATGGTCATTGGATGACTTGACTGAACAGCGGCGAGCAGTGTTGGAATCGGCTCCCGCGTTGCGGCGTCACAAAGCAATTTCCATTCTTCGAGCGCAAAGTTCTCAGTTAACTCGTGTGCCATTATCTTGAATACGCCTGGCTGTTGGGTCATCCGATCGCGCGTCTCAAATGTTGCCGTAAACAATCCATCCACTGCGTAAAATTCGAACACTAGCATTTCCCAATCGCTGTTCCAGTGACGCGGACCATCGGAAAGGATGCGGCGCCAATACTCAACGAATCCGTCCATTACGTTGTCGCTGGCCGGTAGGTCAAGGAAATAGACCGTGTACAAGGTCGTGTCGCGAGTAACGCCGCATAGCGCTGAATAATGCGGATCAATGACAGTCCACTTCATTTTGCCACCTCTCTTCCGATTCCGCCAAATGAAATCCACTCGTCGCCACTGTGTCGGCAATTGAGAAACGTGTTGGAACTACGCTTGGACGCGGCGGCAGGTCGCGTTTCAACTCCTCTATCTTGCCAGTGACGTATTGGCTCGGCAAGATGCCCCAACGGAAAACAAAGTCGGATTGTCGTCTGTTCCACTACTCGCCCGTTTCGTTACCTCCGACTCGCGCCGCCACGGGTTCGATCTCCGCGCGGCCGCCGAACAGATTGCTGACCACCATGTTGCCTTGGCCACCGGTCAGTTTCATGGAGAGCGAATCGGCTTGATCCGGGCGGTCGTCGCGGATTAGGCAGTCGGAGACGCGGCTGTGCGAGACGTCTTTCAGGATCAGCCCCGCGCCGTCGCAGTCCAGGATCGTGCAATTGGTGACGTTCATGCGGCGGCAGTTTTCCAGCAGCAGGCCGGCTGGATTGCGCCAGACGTTGGTGATGTGCAGACCGGTCAGCGTGCAATCTTCGCAGTTGCGGATGACCAGCGCGTTGTTGGCGTCTTGCGTGTTGCCGTAGTTGTAGCGCGGGTTGCGGTCGAAGTTGTTGGGGCCGATGACGATGCTGGACGAATCCTCGATCAGCAGATTGTGCTTGTAGCCTTGCCAGAACGTATTGCCTTCCAGCACCACGCCGCGGCATTCGTTCAGGTGCACGTTCACCTGCACGTCGCTGAGCACGTTGCCGGTGATCGTGACGTTGCCTTCGCGCACCACGTCCATGTCACGGCTGGGATTGGAGCGGCCGATAATGCGGATGTTGGCCGAATCGGGCGACGGGTTGTTGTGCTGGATTGTGCAGCCGGTGATCGCCACTTCGGCCGTGCCGTACGCGCTGCCGGTGCAATCAATCAGCACGTTTGCCGTCGGATCGGTATCGTTCCCCTGATTCGATTCCAGGTCGCACGTGCCGACGTGGATGTTGCGGACGTTGCCGCCGTGCGAAACGATGCCGCCCTGCCGGTTGTAGCTGATGTGGCAGCCGATGATGTTCGACTGGTGCAGATCGACCTGATCGTAATACACGCCGATGCCGCGGTTGTCGTACAGGTGGCAGTCG
>JBGTKH010000229.1:0-7017 GCA_041744735.1 Pirellulaceae bacterium
CTGCTGGGACGCAAGATTCGCCAAAGGCACAGCGACTTTCCCAGCAGTTTTGAATTTTGAACGACTGACCCTTGCCCCTTACCTTCGCCCCACGAAATCGGAGACACAACCATGCCCCACACGACTTCCCTCCTCTCGTCCTTGACCCTGATGTTGCTTTTGCCTGCCTTCGCTCAGGCCGACGTTGAAGCCGTCCGTGAAAAGGCTCGTCAGTACGAGCAGCAGATAAAGGATGTGAAGGATTCGACACCCGGCTTGAAACTGAAAATGGAGACGTTTCAAGCGCAAATCAAGCAGAAGACGGAAGAGTTGAAGGCGTTGGGCAAGGACTTTGATTCGCTTACCGCCGAGGCAAAACGACGCGCCGAGTTGGCGAAATCGGGCGAGGAAGAGAAGCAGTTGGAGGCACTGAAGGGTGCCGAAGGGCTGGGGAACGAAGGGCTTTTGCTGCTGGCGTTTACGGCCAAAGATTCGCCGCACGAGAAAGTCCGCCGTATGGCCATCGACCTCGCCGTCGAGCTAGGCGAGAACGGCTTTCCCGCGATCGCGCATGCCTACGAATCGCTGCCCGGCAAGGACCGCGTGTATTTGGTCGAGCAACTGGGCAAACGAAAGACGGACAACCTGCTCCCGTTGTTGGCCATCGGTCGCGAGGCCGATCCGGAATTGCGCAAGGCGTTGGCCAAGGTGGCCGTCAGAATGGATGAAGGCCTGGTGATCGTCGGTCTGCTCGCCAAAGACGCCGACGATCAATTCGTGGCCGAGATGATTGACATGGCCGCCGAAGTAAAAGGCGAGAACACGACGCTGCTACTATTCGCCGCCGCCAAGTCGGGCAACCCGTCGCACGCCGTGGCCGCACTGAAAGCCGCGGCCGACCGCGGTCAAGAGGGTTTGGTCGTGCTGGCCGCCGCCTACGAAACTAAAGACGCGAAAGTCCGCGGCGAGCTGGTGCGCGCCGCCAAGAAAATCGGCGGCGACGTGGCTCAGTTCGTGATCGACCACGCACTGAAGGACGAAGATCAAGAGCTGCGCCAGGCCGCGGAAGAAGCATTGAAGTAGTTCAACGACGCCGCGTCAGGTCGCCGGGGAGTAAACGGCGCGTCCCTCCCGCGCTCCGCGCTGGGCCGCGATTAAACGACGTCGGTCGTATATCCGTATCTGTCGAAGTACGGCTTCCAGCGGTGGGCGATTTCGGCTCGCAACTCTGGCGCCAGTTCGTACCGGTTTGGTCGATAGTCAGCGTGTTGCTCGACGTACTTTCGCAGCGCCGGCTCGACCTCATCAAATGCACCAAGGTCAAGGTGGTCATACAAACGCCGCATGGTGAACACGGGGTCTTGTACCAATTGCTCGTAACGAACCTCGTGGAATCGCTCCGGTTCGATCAATCCGCGCGTTGCTTCCAGTCGATGATGCAAGCGCACGAAGGTGTCGAACACGTACTGTTCCAAGCCCGCGTGGTTAGGCTGTTGATATCCGTGCGCCGCGTACAGCGATTTCCACAGCCGTACCGTGGACGGGAAAACCTCGAACGGGTTGCGCACGATGTGCACGAACCGGGCTCGGGGAAACATCTCATTCAGAATTGGCAGCCGGAACGTGTGCGTGGGTGACTTCAGGACGATGCGCCCCGACTGCTTGTACGTCAATTGCTTTAGAAACCGCAGCAGGCCGCGCTGCCAGCGGCGGCGCTGCGAAGGACTGATCTCGTCCAACTCCAAATACTCTTGACATTGTGGCGGGTGGTTGGGAAAGGCGATCGTCAGATACGGACTGGGCAGCCCCAGATTGCAGAGCGCGAATTCATCTTCCTGCGGCAAGTCCCAACCCATCTGCATATTGTCCGGCGGCCGGTTGGGCGGCAGCACGAAGCCCGACCAACTTTTCACCAGCCGCTCGGTGAGCAGAAAATGATTGGGCACGAAACATTCGTACGTGGTCGCGTATCGATGCCGCGGGTCCAAGGCCAGCAGTTCGTGCAATAGCGTCGTGCCCGTTCGCCAGTGGCCGACGACGAAGATCGGCTCTTCCGCGATTTCCACGCGCCGGTCGCGGCCCGCGAGCATCAGCGCCTGAAGCGCCCGCAAGCCGGTGTTGGCCGCGCCGAACGATAGGTCGATCAGCATGTCGCCCCAGAACGCGGGCCGCACGTGAAACCGGTTGCGCAGCAGTAACCGCCAGAGGGCGAAGAAATCCGCCCCCATCCAAATGGCCGCTTGATTCCAAGCCAGGCGCGGAAAGGTTTCGTCCGGTTTCGGGTTTGTCATTTAGTAGCCGCCTTGCGTTGCCACCGCTCGTCAATCATCTTGGATTGTGCGTGCCCACCAAGATGCGGATCGTTGAGTTGACCTCTATTGCCCAAGACTTGATGTTATGCAGAAACCCGCCACGGAGCCAATGAGGGGAGCCGAACCGACTCTGGGCGGCCACACCCAGCCGCAACCGGATGCTCTGGATCGCCTCAAGCTGCGGCTGCTCGAAGACCGCGTGACACGGCTGGGAATTACGTTCCTAGACCGTTACGAAGACGTTCATCTGAAGGATCTTGTACTGGACGAAATGGACGACCGGCGCGGCATGCGCGTGGGCTCGCAGCGATCGATCAATTTCGGCTCGGACAGCTTTCTGGGACTGGACCGGCATCCGAAAGTCCAGCAAGCGATGGTCGAATCGCTGCGGCAGTGGGGCACGCACAACGGTGCGTCGCGAGCGTTTTCCAATACGGCGCTGGTCATCGAGGCCGAACGGCGGCTGGCCGAGTGGCTGGGGGTCGAAGACACACTGATCTTCGCCAGCGTCACGCTGGCCAACGCCGGGCTCATACCGGCGCTGGTGGACAAGGGAGACTTGCTAATTGTCGACCGGCACTCGCACGACAGCATCCAGCAGGCGGCCAAAATCGCAGAGGCCAATGGGGCGACGCTGCGCGAACTGTTTCCCTGCCGCGCGGAAACGCTGCGCGAGATTCTGCGGAAAGAAAAGTTCAAAGGCTGCGTGCTGGCGGTCGACGGCGTGTACAGCATGACCGGCCAAATCCCGCCGCTCCGCGAACTGGATCATGAAATCCGCGAGCACGGCGGCATTCTGTACGTCGACGACGCCCACGGCACTGGCGTCGTCGGCCCGCGTGGCCGCGGCGCCGCCGAGATGATGCTCGGTGACCTGCAGAACGTGCTCATGGTCGGTTCGCTCTCCAAGGCGTTCTCCTGCCTGGGCGCGTTCATTACGTGCCGGCCGCAACTGAAACGGATTCTGAAGATCAAGTCCAGCACGTTCATCTTCGGCGGCCCCGTTCCGCCGCCGTACCTGGCCGCGATCTGTGCCGTGTGCGACATTTTTGAATCGCCCGAATACGAACAGTTGCTGAAACATTTGCAGATGCTGATTCAGCGGCTGACGACGGGGATTCGCAACTTGGGAATGAATGTACTCGGCGGCCGCGCGCCGATCGTGTCCGTCGTCATCGGCGACATCGAAAAGACGTTGAAGGCCGGCAAGTGGATGTTCGACCGCGGCTACTATGTACAGTCCGCGACATACCCGGCCGTACCAATTACCGGCGGTCTGCTGCGCATTCAAGTGAACGCCAACCACACGGTCGAGGCCGTCGACGGGCTGCTCGGCGCACTGGCCGATCTAAAAACCGAATTCAAACTGCCCACGTACAAGTCGCTGCAAGCATAACGCGATTAGATTGCGAGAACACACATGGCCTGGATTCAGTTAATTGTGGCCGGCCTGTTAGAAACCGGTTGGGCTATTGGGATGAAGTACAGCGACGGCCTGTCGAAGCTCTGGCCGAGCGTCATTGCCATCGTAGTCAGCATCCTCAGCTTCCTTCTGCTGGCCCGCGCCCTAAAAGACCTGCCGATGGGCACCGGTTACGCCGTCTGGACCGGCATCGGCGCCGTAGGTGCGGCCATCTTCGGAATCATCCTCTTCAAGGAACCTGCCAACCCGCTCCGCCTGACATGCATTGCCATGATCGTCGCCGGGATCGTAGGCCTGAAGCTGACGACGAATTAGACGGCATTCCAAAGTCGTAGCCGAAGTTGTGAAACTTCGGAATTCTCACGAATTCCACTACGAGAAACACAAAGTCTCCCGACCCCGTTCCCGCGCTCGCTGATGGACGAAATGCCCCGTATACGCTAGTTTAAGAGACGTTGCCCGATCGCATTTCTCTAGGCCGCGTATGTTCGAAATCACCCCCGCCCCTTTCCGACCGCACAAGCATCCTGCTCGCGCTGGGTTGTTGACTTCGCTGCTTCTGCACACGTTGGTTGTGGGAGCGGCAGTCGCAATTCCGTTGGCTTGGTTGTTCAATGATGACGGCGAAGACAACACGATTACGGTCGTGGCGACGATCAGCGACCAGCCGCCGTCTGAACCTGAAACCGTCGAAGTGCAAGCCGTCTCCGACCCGTCGGAGGTGACCGGCGTGATGGTCGACGAGAAGTTGAACGAGGTCATCGCCGAATCGCAGCAGATGACGGATCAGGAGAAGCTCGACCGGCTGACGATGTTGGCCCAGCGCGTCGAACAGGTTTCAACCGAGCAATCGATCGATGAATTGACCGGCCAATTTCACAAATGGTTCGGCACCCAGCCACGTGCGACGCAACCCGCTGCTGCGCCCGTTGCAGGGCTCTTTGACTTCGACACGGCTCAATTGCATGATGTCAAACGCGAGGCCGGTGAGAATGGCGGATTCCGATACATCGCGACGTTGCTGGATGCAGAGGGTCGAACATTGGAAGTGGAAATGAATGAGGCCGAAGGCGAGACGATGTTCGAGACGATGGAGCGTCTGAAAGCATTTCCGCTAGCCGACAAGATCTATCGCCAGATCACCATGCCGCTCATGGACAACCTGATCAAGGCCGGCCAACAAGCCAGCGACGCCAGCCGCAAGTACGAAGAAGAAATGCGCAAGGCGGAGGCGGCCAATCAAAGCGACAACTAGCGCTGGTCAGCTATTTGGTTCGCAAGCGCTCGGAGCGATCACATTCTCCGTGACTTGCGACGTGCAGGGTCGGTTGATACGCTTACATGGCTGACGTTAACGACCTTCCGGGCTTGTGATAGGAAGCCAATGCCACACGACGCTGTTTTGCGGAATTGCCGGCACTTACTTTGCTCGGTGGCGGCTCTATTTCTCGTGGCGGCAGGGTCGCTTGCAGTTTTTGCTGCCGATCCGGGCCAATCCAACGCCGCAGACGTCGTCGCCGCATCTTTTGACCGCGAGGTGCGGCCGATCTTGGCCAAGCACTGTGCGGAATGCCACAGCGGGACGGACGCGGAACTTGGTCTGTTGCTTTCATCCGCGACCGATGTGCTCACTGGCTCGAAGCGCGGTCCCGTCGTGACGCCGGGCAAAGCCGCGGAAAGCTTGCTGTTGCAAGTGATGTCGGAGGATGCGGACCCGCACATGCCGCCCGATGGACAACTCTCGGAAGCCGAGGTTGCCGTCGTGACGCGCTGGATCGACGCACTGGATGCAACCACGACGATTGGTACGCCGAAGGTCACCGAACAGGATCGCAGTCATTGGTCCTTCCGCCCCGTCGAGCGGCCGGCGACGCCGACGGTAGTTGACTCAGCATGGGCTCGCACACCGATCGATCAATTCATACTCGCCAAGCTCGACGAAGTAGGGATCGGGCCCAGCGCCGAGGCCGACCGGCCGACACTGCTGCGGCGACTATATCTGGATCTGATTGGCTTGCCACCATCGCCCGACGAGGTGGCTGAATTCATCAGCGACGAAGCACCGGACGCTTACGAGCGTGTCGTCGAGCGGCTGCTGGCTTCGCCCCGCTACGGCGAACGTTGGGGCCGGCATTGGCTCGACCTGGCACGTTACGCGGACTCGGCCGGTTTTCACAACGATCTGGATCGGCCCAACGCTTGGCGCTATCGCGATTATGTGATTGCCAGTTTCAATAACGACAAACCTTACGCCCATTTCATCCGTGAGCAATTGGCGGGCGACGAACTACCCGATCCCACGCTGGAGAATTGGATCGCCACTGGCTTCGGCCGCAATGGTCCCAGCAACGACGACAACATGGGCATGGGACTGGAGCGCGAGAAGTACCGGCTGGATGAATTGGACGGGGTCATTTCCACCACCAGCAACGTGTTCCTCGGCCTAACGCTCGGCTGTGCTCGCTGCCACGATCACAAATACGACCCGCTCTCGCAACGAGACTACTACCGCTTTCTGGCGTACTTCAACAACGCTGAGAACAAGCAATTGGAATTAAGTTCATTCCGACCCGAGGTGCCGACGTTGCTCGCCGCCGATCCCAAGTCCCGAACGGCGGCAACAGTCATGGTGCTAACGGACCGCGACGCCAAGCCTCGCACGACGCGGGTGCTGTGGCGCGGCGACGTGCGCAGCCCAGGGCCGATCGTCGAGGCTGGTGTGCCGGAGGTTTTTTCGACCGAGCTTTCCTCGTCGGCATCATTGGCGCCTCCATCGCATCGGCTGGCGCTGGCCGATTGGATTGCTGACGACGACAACCCGCTCACGTGGCGCGTGATGGTGAATCGCATTTGGCAGCATCATTTCGGCCGCGGCTTGGTGTCGACACCCAGCAACTTCGGCCGACTGGGCGAGTCACCAACGCATCCCGAACTGTTGGATTGGCTGGCCGACGAGCTGCGTCGCAGCGGTGGAAGCACAAAATCGCTGCATCGGCTGATCGTCACGTCGGCCGTTTATCGCCAATCCTCAAACGCGACTGGTTCGGGACAAGCGATCGACCCTGATAACCGCCTGCTTTGGCGGATGAACAAACGGCGGCTGGAAGCGGAGCCGTTGCGCGACGCATTTCTGACCGTCTCGGGCAACTTGAATTTGGCAATCGGCGGAGCAGGCGTGAAGCCGCGCATTCGCCCGGACCTGTTGGTGGCCAGCCAGCGCAACAAATGGCCTGTGGTGGAACGCGAGGCGGCGGAACACTGGCGGCGCAGCGTCTATGTGTACGTGAAGCGCCAATTGCAATT
>JBGTKH010000230.1:0-5249 GCA_041744735.1 Pirellulaceae bacterium
CCGCCCGATGCCAAATCGTGCGGCCGCCGCACGGCGCTGGCCAAGTGGATCGCCAGCGCGGAAAACCCGCTGACGGCTCGCGTGATGGCCAACCGCATCTGGCAAAATCACTTCGGCCGCGGGATCGTGCGTTCGCCGAACAACTTTGGCGGGTTGGGCATTCCGCCGACTCATCCCGAGTTGCTTGATTGGCTCGCCGCCGAACTGGTCGACGGTGGGTGGCGGCTGAAGTCGCTGCACAAACTGATCATGACATCCAACGCCTATCGCATGTCGTCGCAGGCCAATCCCGACGGGCTGGCGAAGGACCCGGAGAACGATCTGTTCTGGCGGTTCGACATGCGGCGGCTGAGTGCCGAGGAGATTCGCGATTCGATTTTCGCGATCAACGGGCGATTGAACGTGACGATGTACGGCCCCGGCTTTTACCCGGAGATTTCACACGAGGTGCTGGCGGGCCAGTCGCGGCCTGGTGACGGCTGGGGCAAGTCGTCGCCCGAAGAGCAGGCGCGGCGCAGCATCTACATTCACGTCAAGCGGTCGCTGATCACGCCGATCTTGTCGAGCTTCGACTTCCCGGAGACCGACAGCAGTTGCGAGGCGCGTTTTGTGACGACTCAGCCGGCTCAGGCGTTGGGTATGATGAACGGCGACTTCGCGATTCAGCAAGCGACTGAATTTGCTAACCGCCTGCGACGCGAAGCGGACAGCGACCGGCAGGCTCGAGTCAGGCTGGCTCTGAAGCTGGCCCTGTGCCGCGAGGCGGATGCCGCGAGCGTCCAACGCGGCGTGGATTTGATCGACGTGATGCAGAACAAGCACGGTTTGAGTGCCGATGCGGCGCTGAATTACTATTGTTTGGTTGTGTTGAATTTGAATGAGCTTTTGTATTTGGACTGACTTCGGCGCGTCGGCGAAATCGTCACGGTAAACGTGCGACTTTGCCGGCACGAAAACAAGTACTCAGTACTTTTTACTCGGACGCACAGGACGTTCACCGACCGCTTACCACGCCGGAGTTTGGGATTGATACTGACAAAGAACGCACAAGGGAGTCGCCGATGATTGATACATCCCCGAACACCACGAAACCGAAATCCACTTTCTGCGGCCGCACGCGGCGCGAATTCCTGTGGCAGGCCGGCGGTGCGTTCACGTCGGTCGCGTTGGCCGGCATGCTGGCCGGCGACGGGTTTTTGGACCGGCAGGCAGTGGCGGCCGACGGCGCGAGCAAGTACGTCAACCCGCTGGCTCCCAAGCAGCCGCACTTCACACCCAAGGCCAAGAGCGTGATCTTCCTGTTCATGTACGGCGGGCCGAGCCACGTCGACACGTTCGACTACAAGCCGAAGCTGTACCCGCTGGACGGCAAGACGGTGACCGTGAAGACGAAAGGCCGCGGCGGCGAGAAGAGCCAAGGCCGCGTGGTCGGGCCGAAGTGGAATTTCAAACAGTACGGCCAGTCGGGCCAGTGGGTGTCCGAACTGTTTCCGCATTTGGCCACGTGCGTGGACGACATCGCGTTCCTCAAGTCGATGACCGCCGATTCGCCGATTCACGGCTCGGCCATGTTGCAGATGAACTCGGGCCGCATCCTGAGCGGCAGCCCGGCGCTGGGAAGCTGGATCAATTACGGCCTGGGGACGGTGAATGAGAATCTGCCGGGGTTCGTTGTCATGCTCGACCCGACCGGCGGGCCGATCAGCGGCGCGAAGAATTGGTCCAGCGGCTACATGCCGGCCAGTTATCAAGGCACGATCATGCGGTCGAAGGGTGCGCCGATCATTGACCTGAACCTGCCGCAGGGGATGACTCGCGAAATGCAGCGCGAACTGCTCGACACGCTACGCGACTACAACTCCGACCATCTGACCTCGCGCATCGACAACAGCGATCTGGCCGCTCGCATCTCCAGCTATGAGTTGGCGTACAAGATGCAGCAGTACGCGCCCGAAGCGGTCGATCTGAGCCAAGAGAGCCAGGCCACGCTGGAACTGTACGGCGTGAACGAAGAGCGCACCAACGATTTCGGCCGCCGCTGTCTGCTGGCCCGGCGGCTGGTCGAGCGCGGCGTGCGGTTCATTCAGCTTTACAGCGGCGGCAATCACAACGACGCCAACTGGGACGCTCACGGCGACCTCGAGAAAAACCACAACTATCACGCCGGCAACACCGACAAACCGATCGCCGGCCTGTTGCAGGATTTGAAACAGCGCGGGCTGCTCGACCAGACGCTGATCGTGTGGGGCGGCGAGTTCGGCCGCCAACCCACCGCCGAATACGCCACCGGCACCGGCCGCGATCACAACTCGTACGGCTTCACGATGTGGATGGCCGGCGGCGGGATCAAAGGCGGCCAAAGCGTCGGCACCACCGACGAACTCGGTTCCGCTGCCGTAGAAAACCCCTTCAAGGTCAAGCACCTGCACGCCACCGTCCTAAACCAAATGGGCATTCACCCCGACAAGCTAACCTACTTCTACGGCGGCCTCGACCAAAAACTCGTCGGTGTCGAAGGGGCCGAGCCGATTCAGGAGATTATTTAGCTTTCGAAGTTGGCGAGGATGATTGAATGGCCAAGAAAAAGATTCGGCGCATCTCCCGCGGTCGTAAGTTGACGAGCGCGGAAGCTGAAAAGTACGACGAGATTCGCCGGCAGGTGATGGCGGAATTTCCGCCTGCCAAGACGAACGTGGTCACCCAAGTGATTGGCAAACTGCGCAGCATTCGCGAGGAGCAGGGTCTGAGCCTCGCCGACATGCAAGAGCGGACCGGAATGACACGCGCCAACTTGTCCCGGCTGGAAAACGAGAGTCGCAACGTGACGCTGCGAACGCTCCAGCGCTACGCCCGAGGACTCGGCTGCCGGGTCGTCGTCGACGTAGTCCCCGCACCAGCAAAGAAAGAAAAGCAAAGGCGCCCGGCCTGAAGTCGCGATGGGCTCGGTTTCAGACGCGTGTTCAAGAGCTATCATCGCACGATGCGAATCCGCATTACACGAACAATGGAGGCAAGCATGATCTATCGTGGTCGCGTCAAAGACGGTGTGGTGCTAATTGAGCATTCCGGTGGTTTGCCCGAAGGTGCCGAAGTGCGCGTCGAGTTAGTTGAACAGAGCCCGCGCCAACAAGCGATCGACTTGATCGACCAGTGGCTGGCCGATGAATCGGGTTACGACGAACAGTGCTGGCCCCAGTTGAAGTCGGATTTAGAGCGAGACCGGCTCTCGTCACGGAGTCTGTTTGATGGCTAAGCAGGTGCTTCTCGACGCCGGTCCCTTGGGCATGATTCTCAAGCTTCGCTTCAACGGTGCCGATGGCGTCGCAGCCGTCCGCCGAATACGCCAGCGGCACCGGTCCCGATTGCAACTCGCACGGCTTCACGACATGGATGGCTGGCGGAGGGACCAAAGTCGGCCATCGCCGAAGGTCTGAATTGCTGTCGCCTGAAAAATATGTTATCAAACCGGTAGTTAGCTTTCGCAATGAAACTTACACTGTTCGAGGAAAGCCGATGAGTAAATGTACATGGACCGGAATTCGCGTGGTTCTAGTTGGCGCTTGGATGGCGTTGTTAATTGGCGGTGTGGCCACCGCGGCAGATGAGGATGTGGCGGCGAAAGTCGACCGGCTTGTGCAAGCCTGGCAGCCAGTGGCGGAGGAGCGGCGGATGGATGAGATTGCGTGGGTCGAGGATATACGCACCGCGCTGCGAGTGGGCAAAGAAACGCGGCGGCCGATCTTTGTGTTCACTCACGACGGCCGCATGGGCACCGGGCGGCAGTGAGGCGGCGCGTGCTCGATGAGAGCGGGTCCGCTCTCCAACGGCGAAGTCATCCGGCTGCTGAATGCGTACTTCGTCCCCGTATACGTGTCGAACGAAGACTATGAAGGCCTCGGCCCCGCGCCGGCGGACGAACGGGCCGAGCGGAACCGCATCTGGCGCGAAGCGGCACTGGCCAAGCTTTCGTCGGGCACCGTGCATGCGTACGTGCTCGCTCCCGACGGGCATGTCGTGGATTCGCTGCACGTGGCCGAAGCGGCGAAGGTCGAGCGCACGCGTGAGATGCTCGAACGGGCCGTGATGAAATTCCAGCCGCAGAGAATCGACGCGAACGCCGCTACTTCAGCGGCACCTTCCGCGCCGAAGGCAACCGATGGCGGCGTTGTGCTGCACCTGGTCGCACGCTATCTGCGCCCGCAAGGCAACGAGCTCGTGCCGCTCACGTCCGATGCCGGACTCGGACAAACGCGCAACGCGAGTTGGCAAGCTTATCCAGCGGAGAACTGGATCGTCTACGACCAACAAGACGTGGCCAAGCTGCTGCCGTCCGGCGACGTGCGCGTCGCCGATAAGTGGCAGCCGGACGGCGAGTCGCTCGCGCGGCTGCTCGTATACTTTTATCCATCTACGGAGTGCAACGACCCGCGACGCAACCGGATCGACCAACAGCAACTGACGGCGACGGTCGTTTCCATTGATGGCGGCCTCGTGCGAGCGCGGCTGGACGGTCACTTGCGCATGAAGCACAACTTCTACCCCGGGCGCGAAGACCAGAACTTCGTCGACGCGCCGTTGCTCGGCTACATCGACTTCGATTCAACCACGCGGCAGATTCGCACGTTCAACCTGGTGACCGATCGCGCCACGTACACGCGGCATTCGTTCGGCGTTGCAGTGGAGTCCACGTTTGGAGTGCGTTGAATGTTCGGTAATGAAGTCACTCTCAGTCCACCGTGCGGCGAGTCTCGTTTTCGTAACATTGAAACCACGGCTTCACTGCTTTCGCCTGGCTCATGCCGGATTTGGTGATCGACGTGTCGAAAATCCACAACTCGCGCAGGTTGCGGCGGTCATTGAAGAGTGCTAGACCGGCGTCGGTGAAGCCTTGGCCGTAGAGCGTGAGTTTTTGCAACTGAGGCAGATTGCGCAGGTACGCCAGGCCCGCGTCGCTGAACTTGTGGCCGCCGATCGCTCCCTCCAGGCGGCAATACACCAGGTTGTGAAGGTCCTGCAAATGCGCGATCCCTTCGTCCGTCGCTTTTGTTTCCACCAGGCACAGAGATTCCAAACCCGGCAGTTGACCGATGGTTCGCAGCCCTTCGTCACTGACGGCCGCTTGCACCAGGTATAGTTCACGCAGATTGTAGAGCTCCTTGAGCCGGCCGAGTTCGGCGTCGGCGCCCTGCCATGACTTAGACAAATACACGGTCGTGCGCCATTGGTACTCACCGGGGCGGACGCGGTGC
>JBGTKH010000231.1:0-14053 GCA_041744735.1 Pirellulaceae bacterium
GGCGAAGCCGGCCGTAGCAATCCGAAATTCCTAAAGCGGTGAGAACTCACCGCACTCCATAACTCCTAAAGCGGCGACGAGTCGCCGCACCTCGGAAGGCAAAAATGGACACCAATTCGTTACGGATCGAATTGATCGAAAAGATTTGTCGGCTGCCTGCGGAACAGCTTCCACACGCGGCGGATGCTTTACGGCGACTTGAGCCAGTGGGCTTGTCCTTGTCGGCGCAGATGGAGCAGAGCGCGCTGGCAACGCCAAAGGATTGGCCGCACGCGCCGCTGCATCGGCTAACCGAGAATGGCACGTACATGGTGACGACCGGTACCTACGGAAGAGCCCACGTGTTTTGCGACGCGGCACGATTGACCCTTTTGGAAAATCGGCTCTTATCGTTGGCCCACTCGTACGACTGGCACGTCGAAGCCTGGGCTGTCTTTTCCAACCATTACCATTTTGTCGGCTACACGCTTTCGTCGCCGACGAGGCTCAAAGAGTTCCTGACGGAGCTACACGCCAATTCGGCGCGCGATGTGAACCAACTCGATGGCATTGAAGGCCGCCAGGTATGGCACAACTTCTGGGACAAGCAACTGACTTATGAAAGGTCGTACTTGGCGCGCCTGAATTACGTGCACCAGAACGCTGTGAAGCACCAATTGGTCAAGGTCGCGAATCAATACCGCTGGTGCTCGGCTGCGTGGTTCGAACGCACGGCGCGTCCGGCTCAGGTGAAAACGATCTACGGTTTCAAAATCGACAAATTAAAAATCCCCGACGACTTTGAACCGCTGCGGATTACATAAATATGGAGTGCGGCGAGTTCTCACCGCTTTTGGAATTTCGGATGAATGCGGCTCAGCGTTGCTCAGAAGATTCAAAACTCCTAAAGCGGTGAGAACTCACCGCACTCCACAACTCCTAAAGCGGCGACGAGTCGCCGCACTCCGAAAAAAAAGGAAACCGCATGAGCATTCCGGTTCTGGCACAGGTGTACGACGAAGTTCGCCGGCTGGCGATTGCGGGGAGCGTGGTGGCGGGCGGAGATTTTCGTTTGAAGAAGTTGTTGCCGCCGCTGGAGCAGGCGGGGCAGAAGGCTCCGGTGTTTGCGAAGGTGGCGCAGGCGGTGTCCAAGCTCGTCGAAAGCACGGAGAAGACATCGGCCGACGCGCTGCTCGAACTGAGCACGCTCGTCAATGCGATTCTGTACACGCAGGGCGAGACGGGACTGGCCGGCAACCTCGAACCGATCAAGTCGATCGATTTAGGACAGCAGCAGACGCAGACATCGGCCCGCACTCTGAAACCGCTGCTCGAAGCACTCTCGACAACCGGTTCCGGCCGGATGGAAATCATCAAGGACGCACATGAGCGCGGTGCATTCCGCGATTTGCGTTTGATCCGGCCGGCGCTGGCGGCGCTGGATGATCCATACGCCGAAATCGCCGACTTCATCGCCGACAAAGTGTTGCCGATGTACGGGAACGCGATCCTGCCGGACCTGCGCGAAAAGTTCGATCCCAAGGGACGCGGCGGTCACGTGCGGCGGCTGACGCTGATGCATCGGCTCGACTCGGCGGGCTCGCGTGAGCTGGTCAAGCAGTCACTCGACGAAGGCTCGAAAGAGGTCCGCATCGTCGCCATCGAATGCCTGGGAAGTGATCCCGAAGATCTTGCGTTCCTGATTGAGCAAGCCAAGTCAAAGGCCAAAGACGTCCGCGCCGCGGCGCTCAAGGCATTGGGCAAGTGCAAGGGCGACACCGCCGTGCAATCGCTCTGTGCGGCGCTGCAAAGCGCCGACATCGAGCTGGCCGTCGAGCCGGTTCGTGCCAGCCGCGATCCAACAGTGCTGGCGTTTGTGCTCGCCGAAGCCAAGATGCAGTTCAACGCCTTGTTGGAAAGCAAAGAAAAGGACAAAGCCAAGTTGGGCAAACAAGTTTCGCGGATGCTCGCGCTGCTAGAGTGCCTGCGCGATCGCGATGACAAGCAGACCGAAGCATTGCTGCTCGACATGTTCGCTCGGCGCGAAACGCTCGCCGCCGTTAAAGGTGAACCCAGCGGCAAGGACGTCGAGCAGCAGTTGGTGTTTATCATGTCTGCGGGGCCGAAGAAGGTCCAAAGTGCACTGGTCGACGCGCATGCTGCGTTGGCCGATAACCTCTTGGCCGCGGCCTTCGTCGCCGCCTGCCGGTCTCGCAAGCCGGCGGAAGTGTTTGAATTGTTCAGCCCGTACTTGACCGCCAAGTTCGACGAGAAGAAGAAAAAACGCGACCCGGCGTTTGCGAAACGGCAAGTTATCGTCGAGGTGCTGACGGCGAGCGGACGCCGCTGGTACCACCGACTGGCGATTCACGTCGAAGACGAATTCGACGTAACCGCCAATCTCGACCCGCGCTGGCTCGACTTGGCCGTGCGACAGGAGCAGTTGGATTTGGTCCAGGCACTGGCTGTTCCAGGACATGCGGCCGCCAACAAACTGCTGTCGAAAGCTTTTGACGAGCAACTGAAAAAGGCCAAGGAGGGCTACGAATTGGGATCGCTCTTGCGGACGATGGTCCGCGTACAACACCCGGCGGCCACGGACGCGGTGATCGCCGCGATCAGCAAACACGCCAAGGGCACGCACGGCTACGGCGTGTACTGGCTCGGACAACTCATCCCCGAACTGCCCAAAGAATCACTTCCCAAGCTCGAAGCCTGGCTGCCCACGCTGCCCGAAAAGGTGATCGATCAGATTCTGGATTACGTGACGGAACTGAAAAACTAATTTGGAGTGCGGCGACTCGTCGCCGCTTTTAGATATTTTGGATTCATTAGGATATAACAAGCGGCAAAATGAAAACTCCAAAAGCGGCGACCAGTTGCCGCACTCCATAAAGGAAACACTATGGCCAAGAAACAAACCACGACGGGCGGTACCGATGCCGCGGGGTCGAATGGGCAGGGTGGCATGCTGCGCGCGCCGGCCGAGATGTTGTTTGCCGAGGAACTTGAAGCGCTGATCGCCGAGGACAAGTACGAACGGCCGCCCGGCTGGAAAATGTCGGCGCGGGCCGTGCACACGTACATCTGCGGCGGCAAGGCGGGCAAGCTCGAAGTCACGCCCAAGTACATTGGCCATTCCCGGCTGGTCGAAATCGCCATCTCGACGCTGGTCACGGACCGCGCGCTGCTGTTGATTGGCGAACCGGGGACGGCGAAGAGTTGGCTTTCAGAGCATCTCTCGGCGGCCATCAACGGCGATTCGACCAAAGTCGTGCAGGGCACGGCGGGCACGACCGAGGAACAGATTCGCTACACGTGGAACTATGCCATGCTCATCGCCAATGGCCCTAGCCCCGCGGCACTGATCAAGAGCCCCGTGTTTCGTGCGATGGAAACGGGCACGCTGGCACGCTTGGAAGAGATCACACGCTGCGCGTCGGAGGTGCAAGACGCACTGATTTCGTTGCTGTCGGAAAAACGCCTTTCAGTGCCGGAATTGGCGACCGAGGTTCCAGCTCAAAAAGGATTTTCCGTAATTGCCACCGCCAACACACGCGACCGTGGTGTGAACGACATGTCGGCCGCGCTCAAGCGGCGGTTCAATATCGTCGTGCTGCCCACACCTCAAACATTGGAGACGGAAATCGACATTGTCCGTAAGCGAGTTCGCGAACTCGCCAAAAGTTTGGAGTTGCGTGCCGAAGTGCCGGCGGACGAGGCCATCGAAAAAGTCGTCACCATCTTCCGCGAATTGCGAGCGGGCCAAACGCTTGACGGCAAGAATAAACTGAAAACACCCTCCGGCGTGCTTTCCACGGCGGAAGCGATCTCGGTGCTCGCCAACAGCATGGCCTTGGCCGGCAGCTTCGGATCGGGCGAAGTAACGGCTCACGACCTCGCCGCCGGATTGCAGGGGTCGGTTGTTAAAGACGAAGAGAAAGACCGCGCGACGTGGCAAGAGTACCTCACCAACGTACTCAAGAAACGCGGCGCCGAATGGCGGCCCCTCTTCAACGCCTGTTCCGAACACAATATCTAACTTTGGAGTGCGGCGACTCGTCGCCGCTTTTGGAGTTTTTCTTCGGCCTATTATGGACGTCCTCGGCAGCACACGACAAATTTGAAACACCGGTTCTCATGGCGATCGATCGAGCTAGAAAACTCCGAAACTCGCAAAGCGGTGACGAGTCACCGCACTCCGAAGGTCTGAAGGCTTCGCAAAGATCCGAAAGTGGCGACGAGCCGCCGCACTCCAAATGGCGGATCAATGTGTTTGGTGTGCGGCATTTGTCGCCGATGGGGGCGTGGCAGCTTCGGGCGTATTTGGATCGACTGCGTCCCGAGGTCGTGCTGATCGAAGGGCTTGATGATGCGACGGACTTGATTCCCGACATCACACGCAAAGAAACTCGGCCGCCGATCGCCATCCTGGCCTATACCGACGCGCTTCCGGTGCGGACAGTGGTCTATCCGTTTGCCACTTACAGTCCCGAATACCAGGCGATCCGCTGGGCTCGCGAGAACGGCGTGCAAGTCGAATTCATCGACTTGCCGTCGGAGAATTTTCTGGGACTGCAGGACGCGGAAATCGAATTGCTGGAGAAAGCCCGACGCGAAGCGGAACGCGCCCGTGCAGAGCCGCAGTCCGCCACAGAATCTTCGGAGCGTACGGACGAGACTTCCGCCGACGAATCCGCTGTCCCCTCGGCCGAGTCGCTTGAGGAGAATCCTGAATCGTCCGGACCGACCGAAGTGCCCGAGCCGCGCCGTTCGTTGTACGAGCAGTTTGCGGAACTGGCCGGCGAACGCGATTATGAAACCTACTGGGAACGTCATTTCGAGCACAACACGGCCGACAACAGTTATCGCGGAGCAACGTTTGAATTCGGCCAGGCCATCCGCGAATTAGAGGAAGACGCGCCGCGCTGGCGGGCGGAGAACTTGGTACGCGAAGCGTACATGCGGCGGCGCATCGCCGAAACCATCGCGGCGGGCCACAAGCCCGAGCGGATCGTGGCGATTGTCGGGGCGTTCCACGCTCCCGTGCTGACCGGCGACTTTCCCGCAATGACCGACGACGAACTGGCTTCGCTTCGCAAGCGTTCGAGCAAGCTGACGCTGATGCCGTACTCGTATTTCAAACTCTCCTCGCAGTCGGGATACGGCGCCGGTAATTTGGCACCGGCGTACTTCGAGCTATTGTGGCAGTCGCTCCAGCACGGCGGTGTCACCGAGCTATCGCACCGATACCTATCGCAAGTGGCGCGTCATCTGCGCGACGCGGGCACACACCGCTCGACGGCCGAAGTGATCGACGGCGTGCGTTTGGCGGAGACGCTGTCGGCGTTGAAAGACGGTCAGGCTCCCACGTTGGCCGATTTGCACGATGCCGCCGTCACGCTGCTAGGACACGGCGAACGAACAGCGGTCCGCGACGCACTGGCGCGGGTCGACGTCGGGACGGCGATCGGCGAGTTGCCGAAGGGCGTAAGTCAAACGTCGATTCAAAGTGACTTCGAACGTGAATTGGCGCGGCTGAAACTGGAAAAGTACAAGACCACAGTCAAGCAAGAGTTGGCTCTCGACCTGCGCGAGAACCGCCGGGCGAAGAGCGAAGAGGCGGCGTTTCTGGACTTGTCGCGATCATCGTTCTTTCACCGGCTGCGCGTGCTGGAAATCTCGTTCGCTCAACCCATCGCCTCGCGTCAACAGTCGGCCACGTGGTCCGAGCAGTGGCATCTGCAGTGGTCGCCCGAAAGCGAAATCGCGCTGGTCGAAGCAGTGCTGCTGGGCGAGACGGTTGAGCTGGCGACGGCGTATAAATTCAAATCGCAATTGGAAAAGTCCACGTCAATTGCCGAAGCCGCGGTGCTGGTGCGCGATGCGTGCCAGTGCGGGCTGATGCAGTCGATGGAGTTAGCTCGGCGCCGCCTGCAGGAGTTGGCCGCCACCAGCACCGACTTCGCCGCAATCGCGCACGCCACGTGGCAGTTGAGTCTTGTGGCTCGTTATGGCGACGTGCGTAAATTCGATCCCGCGCCGCTGTTGCCGCTAGTCGAAGAATTGTTCGTGCAAGGTTCGCTGGCCTTGTTCGCCGCCGCAAACTGTGACAATTCGGCCGCGCCGGACATGCAGGTGGCAATCGACGAGCTGAACAAGGTCGGCTTAGAGTTCCACGAGCGCGTCGACGAACCGCTGTTCATCGAACAACTGCAACGACTGGCCGATGCCGACGATCGCAATCCGCTGCTGTCCGGTTATGCTTGTGCGATTTTGTTAGAGCGGGGTTTGATCGCCAACGACGCACTGGCCCGTGAAGTCTCGCGTCGCATCTCGCCCGGCGTGCCGGCGGGCTTGGGCGCCGGCTGGTTCGAGGGGCTCGCACAGCGCAACCGATACGCATTGCTGGCGCGACAAACGCTCTGGGAGCAACTGGCCGACTACATCGCGTCGTTGGATGAAGATCAGTTCCGCCGCGCCCTTGTGTTTCTGCGGCGAGCGTTCGGCTCGTTCAGCCCGCGCGAGAAGCGGCACATCGCCGAGAACTTAGGCGAATGCTGGGGCCTGAACGCCGACACGACCAGCGAACTGATCGAGCAACCGCTGACCGAACAGGAAGAGGCGAAGTTGCACGAGCTAAACGAATTCGACTTCGGAGATCTTTAATTGTGAGGAGTGACATCTTCGTTTAACCCGTAGCCGCAGGCGAGGGAGTCCGTCGCGGCAGGTTCCGTCGTTGTCGGCGCTTCCTCGCCTGCGGCTACGGGTTAAACGAAGAAGAGCCGCTATGACTTCACCTGTACCAAATCCATCCGAAACTCCTAAAGCGGCGACTAGTCGCCGCACTCCATATTCTCAGGAACAGCTTCTGCGGTGGCGGCTGATTTTGGGGAAGGATTCGCAGGACAGTTTTGCGCAGATGGGACCGGGCGGTTGCACGCTTTCGGCCGAGCAACTGGAAATGGACGAGGCTCTGGCCGCGATCTACGCGAGCGATGACGATCAGGAGATCAGCCGCGACGAATGGGAGTCGCCCACGGAAGGCCGCCCGCACGGCGCCGTCAAAGGCCGGTCGATGCCGCGCGTGGCCCGCTGGCTCGACCAGATTCGCAATTTCTTTCCCACCGACGTCGTGGTGCTATTGCAGCACGATGCGATTGAACGGCGCGGTATGAAGGAATTGCTGTTCGAGCCGGAGATCATGGCCAAGGTCGAACCGTCGCTCGATTTGGCGAGCACCGTACTGACGCTGAAGAATCTGGTGCCCGAAAAGGCCAAAGCCGCGGCCCGCGATTTGGTGCGGCGGGTTGTCGAAGAACTGCGGAAACGGCTGGAGTCGAAGTTCGCGCAGGCCATTCGCGGCGCGCTCAATCGCAATCAGCACAGTCCATTTCGCAGTCTGCCCAATCTGGATTGGCCGCGCACGATTCGTCGCAATTTGAAGAACTACAACGCGGACCTCAAAGTGCTGATACCGGAAAACATCTCGTTCTTCAGCCGGCAACAACGCCAGAACGAATGGAACGTGATCATTGCCATGGACCAGTCGGGTTCGATGGCCACGTCGTTGATTTACGGCGGCATCATGGGCGCGATCCTAGCCAGTATGCCGGCCGTGGAAACGCATGTTGTCGCTTTCAACCACGAGGAAGTTGTCGACCTCACGGAGCACTGTTCCGATCCGGTCGATCTGCTGTTCGGCGTGCAGTTGGGCGGCGCGGAAGATTATTGGAAGGCGACCTGCTATTGCGAACGCTTCATGCACGCACCTGCCAAAACGCTGTACATCTTGATCGCCGATTTGCACGACACGAGCCCGAATGAGAACCGCTTCGTGAAGAAGATGGAGTTTTTGCTCGAAAGCGGCCTAAAGGCAGTGACGCTGTTGGCGATTTCCGATCAAGGCCAACCATCGTTTAATGAACGGCTCGCGGAAAAGCTGGCCAAGATGGGCATGCCCTGTTTCGGCTGCACACCCGATCGGCTCCCCGACCTGCTGGCGGCCGTGCTCAAAGGAGCCGACCTGCGTCAATTCGCCGACGCCGCACGGCTTAAGTGAGTTACTTGTGCTTTGTCAAAGCTGGAAAGTGGGGTAAGCATCCTGCTTGCCAACTCGATTTCCACGACCAAACGCAAGCTGGAAGCTTACGCCACGTAACCGACCGCCCCCAAAAAAGCTTTGACTAAGCACTAGCCGTTTGTCTTCCATGGAATCGTCTTCGTAGCCGAACTCGTGAGAGTTCGGGGTGCACTCACGTGATGAGACGACCGAAGTCTCACGACTTCGGCTACTGCTGAGCTGCGAAGTTGTCGTAAAGTTCTCGCAAGATGGCACGCACGTTTCCGTGATGTTCCCAGAATAGTGAGTCCAGCTTCGGCTGCAAGTCAGCGGCGCGATCGCCCAGTAAACTGCGGACGATTTCGGAGACTAATTGCGGCGTTGTCGTGCAGTGGACCAGTGTCGGCAGCAGGCCCGCGCGATGTGAAGTCACGACGACACCGCCACAGTGCCGCGTGCGCCAAAGAAACCGCCACCATGCGAGGCGCCCCATCTGCTCGGCGCCGTCCAAGAGAATAATGTCACGCGGGCCGAGTTGACTTAGCAGCGGCGTTAGGAAGCCGCGTGGAAAGCGCGGCTGATTTCGGTTCAGTCGCAGCCGCCTAATTCTCCACTCACTTTCGGCCAGCGTGGTGCCAAGGTCCTCCAGCAGCGTCGTCTTGCCTGCACCTTCAGCCCCGACAATCGCCGCGCGGTAGTTCAATGCCGCGAGCCGCGCGAGCAAGTCGTCCCACGAACTGTCTTGCAGACGATAACGGACCGACAGCACACGCTGGACAGCGAAAGGATTGTCGCGGGCTCGCATTGGATGTGAAGTCCTTGCAAACTATCGATAGGCGTGCAGCATTCAGCATTCAGCGTTCAGTACTTAGTACTTACCAGTTAACTCGTCGTCGCCGCTACTTAGCGGTCATTCCGACGCTAAGCCCTGATGCAGAATGATCTCTTCGCCCCGCGGAGCGATTGTGATGTCGATGCGTTCCGTCCGCGCGCCAGGTTCCACGATCAACTCCAGCACCCAGATCAGCGAGATCAGCTTGCCGGAAAAGCTGTAGGGTGCCTTGGGAAGTCGCAACGTGCAGCGCCGCGTCTCGGCGATGCCGGGCGAGTCGAAGGGGATGGTGCGGACAACGCCGGAATCGCCGTCTCCCTTGCCGTGAGTGTACCAGACCAAGTGCAGTTCGGCCGACGTGGGCTGCTCGTCGAGTTGCCACTGGGCCACGACTTCGATTTCTTCACCCGGCCGAAATGCCATGCGGCCGTCGGCCACGTTCAGTTTTAGTTCGCTCATAATTTGCGGGTCTCGGCGATGGACTTCGGCAGGATCACCAGCGGGTAACTCACGTTGACATCGGGCCACCACGCGATCTCGCCGGCTACGTGAATCGTCCACAGGATCTTGTTGTTCGGGCTCTCAAACGAGTGCATCGTATTGTCGGGGATCGTAACGCTGACCTTTCCCGACGGGATGTCGACAAAATTATGGGTGTCGGTCACCGTCAGTTCGGCAAACTCTTCTGTGTCCGTGTGGGTCTTGGTGCCGCGGCGATACTGTGATTCCTCTTGTCCTTGAAGGTAGATGTGTAAGCGCCGGATCGAACCGGTGTTGCCGCTGAATCGCCACGTCAACTCCATCGTCTCGCCCAGCGGCACACTGGCGGAACTGATGGTAATCGTCGGCCGCGGGTTGAAGATCGCCAGAAACGAATGTCCGACCCAGAAGACCATTGCCAATCCGATCAACACAAATGGAGTCAGAAAGACGGTTAAAAACCATTCGGGGTCGCCCTTTCTGAAGCCGTCGACCACAAACCATAGGAATATCGAGACGATGCCGTTCCAAAACAAACAGACCAGGACCGCGGCAATGAGCGTTCCAACCGGCGACGACTTCGAGCGCAGCGTCACCGGGCCCTTGGATGATGCATCGCCGAAGTCGCCATACAGCGAGTCCGAATTCTCGACGGTGGAGGGTTTCGGCAGCCACTCGGCATCGGCCTCGTCGACATCATCGAATGCCGCAGGCAGGGCTTTCTTTTTGAGCATCGCGCGCACGCCAAACACCATGCCTCCCAATCCCACCGCCAGAAAAATCAGCGGAAACAAACCGAACAGCATGTCGGTGCTGAAGCCGCGATGAATCACCGCCTGGGTCGGGTCGTCGGGATTGACATAGCAGATTGATTTTGAGCCCGGCGGATAGCGATCGACAATGGCTTGTTTGCCGGATCGGCCGCCCGTGGATCCGACCATGAAGTGATAGCGGTCCGATTCGAAGTGCCGGCCGTCGAAGTCGTAGTTGTAGACGATCCGCACACTGTACGAATCGCTGTCGTCGCCGTGATGCGTTTCGACTTCGCTGGACACAATCGTGCAAGGCGTCTCCTGCCATGTTGTGGCCTGCATGCCGTGGAACACGGGCGCCACGAACATAAAGCAGAATGTGATCGCGCCGACGGCGAAGAAGATGAAAAAGAACATCACCAAGCAGCCGCCGCCAAGCTGCTGGTTATTCTTCCCGCGCCGAAAACTGCCGCTACGGCTTGATCCGAATTTGATTCTCACCATTTGCGTCAAATCGTTAACGTCACATTTGTTGCTGCAATGTAGCCGAACTCGCCAGAGTTTGGCTTCCCGAGATCCGGCCAAAGTCTGGCGACTTCGGCTACTCATCAATGCACGGCTGACAGTGCACTAGGCGCCGCGGATGGGCACCGGACGGCGCTGACTGTCTTGCAAATTCACGGCCACGTAGGAAACGGTTGCCTCGGTTAGTTTCACCGTTTGCCCGTCACGTTCGGCCTCGACGGTCACGTGCATGGTGATCGACGAGGTACCGACACGCACGAGATTCGTCCAGAAACTGACGGCATCCCCGACAAACACGGGCTGATGAAACTCGACGCTGTTCATGGCCACCGTCACAATCGTCCGCTCGGGCCAGCCGGCGCGGCGAATCTCGTGCCTCGCGCCGACCGCCCCCGCCTGATCGATGTAGCTGAGCAACACGCCGCCGAAGATGGTGCCATACGGGTTGGTGTCCCGCGGCATCATCACAGCTTTCAAGGCCAGGTAGCGATCGTTGCTGGATGAGGACATGAGAACCGGTTCCACGCGAATGTCAAGCCAATGTTTTGTAGAGATGAGCGCATATTAGACGCTGGTCTCGCGGAGCGTCAACGGGCCAGGGGACCGGCTTGGAGACTCGGCCAAACTCGTTTAACCGCAAGCCGCAGGCGTGCGTTTCAGCGTTACGCAACGTCAACTGTCGCGCACGCCTGCGGCTTGCGGTTAAACGAGTGGTCGTGTTCTGTGGGACGGAACAACTAACTTACCAGTTCCAGCTCGCCGGCCGGTTCGCGTGATGTCGTCGCCACGGCGCGTTCGAGTGCACGCAGCACATTGGGATTGTAGGAATCTCGGCCGCCTCGCAGCATTTCGCGCAGCGACTGCTGAGGCGTATTGACGGGTTGGCCGAATTCGCCTTCGGTAAGCGAATCGTAGGCCCGCACCGCTTCAATGACCTGAGCTCCCAGAGGAACGTCGTTGGTCATTTCAAGACCGTCGGCAAGCCCCACCGAGGCCATCGCGTCACCGCGGCTGAGCAACAACGGCATCGCGCCGCTCAACACCGAACCGAGCGACAGCACGAGGTCCTTTCCCTGGAATGTATGTTGAGTCAACTCGGTCGTTTCGCCTTCGAGCGATCCCATGGCGCGGCGAATTACGCGGGCCGTGATTTCCACGTCCTTCATGTCATACAGCAGCGCGGCCACGCGGATGTCTTCGATTTGCTTCACCGACAGTTTCATCTCCTGCGCGACCTTCTGGCTCAGTTCCGCCACGCGAACCGCGCGGGCCTTGAGTTTGGGATGGGCGCTTTGCAAATACTGCGACATGACCTCGACCACGCCCACGTAGGCCTCTTGCAATTCCTTCGTCTTCCGCTGCCGCTCGTCGCTAAGATGCCCGACGAGCAGGGCTGTCATCCCCAACACGGCACCCCATACGGCAATCGACAGTGCCACGACGACCGGCAAGGAATGGATGACCGGCGCGTCCAGATTCATGACCACGACGATCGACGCCGCAATAACGCAGAACAACGCCAAAATGCCCGCTCGATACCGGCCGAGATAAAACGCGGCCAGCACGATCGGCAGGTAAAACAGATTCAGCACGACCATCTTGTAGCCGTTGAAGTGGTACAGCAGGCAGGTCAGCCCGACGGCCACGACGATCAGGCAAATCTCCAAGATGCGCAATTCTTTGGTGACTTGACGAGACATGTTCGATTGCTCCTTTTGAGATTTACGATTTTGAGTATTAATTGCTGCGATCAGTTGTTAAGACTTGAAGCTGCCAGCGGCGGCGAAAACTCCATCGCGGCCAGCGGTGCCACAAGCGGCGCCGCAGTGCACACGCCGTCACCCGTGGAGCCTATCGATCCCCGCTCCTCGGCCACTTCACGTTCGAACGCCAATCGGCGGCTGATGTCGCGAAACTGTTGTTCGATCTGCAGAAAAACTTCGACGATGTGGGGGTCAAAATGTCGGCCAGAATGTTCGCGAATGAAGGCCACACACTTGTCGTGCGGCCGCGCCTCTTTGTAGACGCGCCGCGACGCGAGTGCTTCGTAGACGTCCGCCACAGCCACGATGCGGGCGGCCAGCGGAATTTGCTCGCGGACCAAGCCCTGCGGGTAACCGGTGCCGTCCCAGCGCTCATGGTGCGAGAAGGCGATCTCGCGGGCCATTTCGAGAAAGTTTGAGCTGCCCAGTCGCCGTTCGATGTCCTGAATGCACTTGCCGCCGACGATGGCGTGTTGTTGCATTCGCTGGCGTTCGTCTTTGGTGAGCGGCCCCGGCTTCAACAGCACTGCGTCCTCGACGCCCACTTTGCCGATGTCGTGCAAAATCGAGCTGGCTTCGATCAACCGCACAAATTCGGGCGTGATCGTGTGACAGAACTTCCAGTGGCCACGCATGGCCCGCGCCAGTGTTGAGGAGAACAATGCGATCCGCTCCAGATGGTATCCGGTTTCGGGATCGCGCGATTCGGTGAGTTTGGCCAAGCCGAAGATCACCGCGTCGCGCATGCGGGCCATCGATTCCGTGCGCCGCAGGGCTGTCGCTTCAGCATCGGCGCTCTTGCGGGCGTAGCGGTCGTACAGACGCGCCACCATCAAATATGTCGCGACGCTCAGTACGCCGCCCATCCAGACAAATGAAACGAGACCCGCGTTTAAGAGCGAACGGGCGGCGGTTTCAGGATCAACGGTAATCGCATCTGTCGGACGATAGACGAGCAGATAGCCGTCCTGAGTTGCTGTGGGATACGCAACCGCAATCTGCGTCCCGCTGGGCATGTCGAGGATGCCTCGCAGCGGCCCGTCTGGCAAGCGCTGATCCGGCGGTAATTCATATTCGAGCGACGATTCAAGCGGCGACCATCCTACGCTCACGCTCGGCTCGACGATGTCGTCGCCGAGCACGACGCGCCAATCCGCATCGACGAGCAGCAGCCTTCCCGAAAGTTGCGACCGCACTTCGCGAAGCTGACGTCCGGCTGATTCAGCCGTCGCCGAATTCAAGCGAAAATCGCTCACGTTGACGGCGAGCAGATCAGCGATCAACGGTCTCGACGAATCGACCAACGCGGACCAGGCACCATCGCGGGCCGTCCGACTCATGGACGAGATCACAAAGCGATGATGAATCCATAGTCCCACCGCCAAGCACCCCAATTGCGTGGCAACCAGGACGCATAGAATCTTGCTGCGCTCACCCAATTGAAACATCGCCACTCCTCGGCCAAGTACGTCAGACAATAGATACCCCCACAAATCTACGTCACATAGTCGGCGGTGAGGAAAATGTTTTTATCGAATGGGCGCGCACCGCGGCGCAATCGATACAATCGGTGAAAACACAAAGATTCGCCCTGCCGACGGGATTACTTCCAGGCGTGACTCGAAAAGACCATGATCACTCGAAGAGAACGATGGCAATC
>JBGTKH010000232.1:0-22747 GCA_041744735.1 Pirellulaceae bacterium
TCAATTTGCTAGCGGCATCCCGGATCGTCGCTACCATCTGTTCCGTCAACTTTCCATCCATCGTCCCCTCCTTGAGACTTCACCTGAACCAACACCGAAGACTCCAGAGGGTATCCAAATTCATCAAACATAGGGAGGCTATTTTCCGGGAGTTGCCTTAGTACTCGATGACGATCGACGTATCCGGATTCGACGGCGAACTGAGATTCGAATCCGAGGATGCAGTCAAGGCATGATCCTTGACATCGTGCGTGATGATCTTCAGTTCCGTGAAGAAGACTTAGTGCTCCCTGAAACCAAGTTAGGCCTTCATCGATCAACTCGCGTGTGTGACCGGCACCTCCTGGGACATTGTCGTAGATTAGAATATCCCGATGGCCTGAGCGGCTAACGATCAATTCGCCGCCTAGCTCACGTGGATCGAGTTGCAGCAACTCGGCACCGGCGCGGTGTAATGCTAGTTTTAGAGTGGTCAGGAAAGTTTCGTCATTCCCGGGCAGAGTGGTTGCCGAGAAGTCGAGCCGCAACATGTCGGTTGGTTCGCTGGATGCCAGAACTTGTCGCCGAAGAGGGTCCGCGTGTCCTTCCAACAAACAGGCATGGTCGGTCTTCTTCCCTCCCATCTTCCAAAGCGGAAGATGCATGCGGAAAGAATCGGAAAGAGGTCTGTTTTGTCGGCTTCCTTTCTTTTCGGCCGGTTCGCTTTCCGCGTAGCCGCAACGAGTACAGATCACAAAGCCGGTCTGATTTGCTCCATGATTGAGGACTAGCAAGCTACCGTCTTCGCGGTAGGTTGCCCGCAGGCCTTGGATACCGCCAAAATCCGACACGCTCTTCTCGCCTTCGTAGTGCTCTAAGTTCCATAGAACTTCCGTCTTGCTCCAGCCGAAATGAGAATCGAGCGTCCCTTGTCGTTTGGGTTGATCCCACGCAGCGGTGCTAAATCCGTGTCGCGGGAGTAGCACATCGTTTGAAGCTGCCCACGGTTTGTCGCAGTGTTCGCAATGTTCCGGGATCTGCTGCAGGAAGCCGAAATAGAAATGGCCCGTCTGACAATGCTTGGCGACTTTCCGTTCGCCGAAACTTTCGTGGGTCTCGTTCAAGTACGGCATTCGAGTCAGTCCGCGCGACGTCACGAACTTGCCGCCAACCATTAATGTGGCACCTGGCGCGTATTCCCGAATCGCAAGCAGTCCCCCTCGCTCCAATCGGTATTGTTCTTCATCACGGACCTTCTTGTGGTCTTCGTCCCAAACCTGAACGCGCAGCCGATGAACATTGATGGGAAAACCGTAGCGGGGAAGAAACTGGGAATTCGAAAGCGATTCGATTACCGTGACGCCGTAGAGCGTCGCGAGTTGCCGATGGATGGCGTTGGCTCTGCGGCAAGAATCATCCAAATTGGATTCAACGTCCTTCCACGCGTTCAGAAGCACATCATAATCCCTCCGCCATTGTTCGATCGCCATCTCGAAAGATCGCTCTAAATCTGCAATCAATTCGCTCCATCCATCAATTGCGCGGTTCAGTAGCGGTGTGTCAGCGAGTAGCGATTGCGCCTGCTCTCTGAAAACCGGGGCAATATCTCTCAGCCAACCCAGGTAACCGAGAAATGTATCCGCGACTGTTTGTTGCGTGCGGTTCCACGGCGAGTCTGGCAGTTGGATCATCGCCTCACGCCCAACCTGTGGTTTCAGATCGCCTGGTTTCCACCACTGTGTTTTCTCAACTCGGCAAAACTCTCCCATATTTCCAAAAGCCTTCATGGCTCCCGTTCGCCCGTCAGGATCGCGGATTTCGCTAAAGAACGAGCCGAGCAACCAAGCTCCCAATTGCCTCATGGCCAGGCGCGGTCGGTCGGAAATAACGCGGGGGTGGCGCAATGGCTTGTTCAAATATGCACCGAATTCACGGAATACCGCACGCTCAAAAGGACGATCTTGGACGATCTTGGCAGAATGTTATTGCGGCGGATGATCCATCGCTGCGTCGTCCGGAACGTCCCGCACGTTGCACATAGTTGGCTTTGCCAGGCGGAACATTTGCCATCATGACTGCTTGCAATCCGCCGATATCGATACCTAACTCCATCGTCGTCGTGCAGCTCAGTAAATTCCGCGCACCTTGACGAAAAAGGTTCTGCAATCGGCGGGTCTCTCGGGGCGACAATTGCGCGGAGTGTTCTTCGGCCCATAGACCTCGCTGAAACACCTCACGATCGTTGTAATCGCGACGAAGACGCCCAAAGCGTTTTAGCGCCATGTCTGCGTCGGGCTGAGTAACGTCAATTTCGCGGAGTGAACCCGATCCGGACTGGGGAACGCATCCCGCCGCGTTACGTGGCCACAACCAACCATTCAACTCGCATTCGTAAACGGTTTGCGGTACGGCAAGCCCCAGTTCAGGAAAAACCAGTTGAACGGCTTCCACATCGTTGCCGTCATCAGTTTGTCGGGGTTCCGATTTCAACCACGTGACTGTTTTGTCGTTGGCAAGTCTGACAAGTTCGCTAAAGACGTTTTCAAGCAGTTCTTCCGCCAGCCGGCGCGCGTTCTCGTCTGATTCGCCGGCTGCAATGAGAACGCGACAAGCAAAGTTCAGCGTGATTTGATTCTGCGTTTTGCCGATCAAATTAACTAGCCAGCCACTGGCGGTCGAAGTTCGGGCTGCCATCCATTTACCGACGGGCGTCAATGCACTTCCGAATTCGCGATTCTTTTCCTGACTTCCTAGATCGATACAGCCTTCGATTCGCATTACGTCGCAAATCAAGCGACAGAAGTCTGCAAAAACCCGCTCCAATTTCAATCGGCACGCAGCATTGAGTTGTCCAAGCAAGTGGTCATCAAGCGACAATTGCTCGATGCCAGGATAGCTAATTGCAACCAACCCAATCGTTTCAGCACTAACCTGATTTCGTGGGCGGCGGGCAAGTTCGTTGGCCAGGATGTCTCTGATTCGCTTTTTGACGGACTCCCGATTCTTGTCCCAGTCAAGCTGCCGCCATGGGCGTTGGGCGGGCTGTTTAGCAGCCAAGTCAGCCAGGTCAGGGTCGAGAAACTGAGCGATCAGCGGGTCCGCTTCCAGTCGCTCGACCCATTCGCGAATCGTCCCGCCAGCAAGACGTTGGCTTAGCTCCCGTCGCTTTTCATCAAGTTGACGCTGCACATATCGCTTGCGATCCTCACCGATCTTCCGAGAGCGAATCTCGCGTTCTAAGCGTTCGACATCTTCTCGGACGTATCGCGTTTCGTCGCTAGCTCTGCGCCCCTCATTCGCATGCTTCGCCAACATCGCACGGAACATTTGCAGTTGATGTTGGCTCGCCAAACGAGGCCCTAATCGAGCAGCCGCTTGACGACTATCGCTGAACGCGAGCAAACGGCGTCCTTCCGCAGGATGCCATGTCCTGCCAGCGGAAAGTGCTGGCAATTCTGACAGGATCGTTTCCGTTGCGATGGAAAGCGACAAGGAATCCGACACTCTTAGCCAGCCAAAATCTTTCTCACCGCAAGTTGGGCAGCGTTCGAATTCGTAGAGTTCTACTCCTTGGGCAACTCGGCAGCTTCCTGACGCCGGATCGACCGTCCAGCGCTTACCGTTCGTAGCATCAAACACATTCGACAATGGGAAGAAGACGCGCCCCGGCTCTGCTCTAGTCACCTTCGTTGGAAGCAACGAGAAATTCGATTCGGTCGCGGCAATGCCCCACAGGCCGCAATTGCCACAACGTATGATCGGATAACTGGGTGACTCGCAGCAACTACATCGACCAACCGTATCGGCGGTAACCGAACCGAGTGGCGGCAGTTTGGAAAGGGATTCCGATTCACAGCTTGGAAACAAGCAAACTGAAAGTGCATTCGGAGCGCGGACTTGCAAGTGCAAGCGATGCGGAAGCAGCGGCAATCGAGTTACTTCAGGCCGAGCCGAGGCGGCCAATCGCAGCAGATTCGTCGTCGCGCGGCGAGTGATGTCGTCGCAAGATCCCCAAAGTTCCGAGGTCAATTCGTCTAGCGTCTTGGGATCGGGTGCGTCCATCAACGCCGCGATCTCGTGAATCACTTGGGCTCGTGGCAACACTTTCCACAACAACATCGCGGGGCAACCGGCGCTGTCGGCAAACGCGTCACGAATCGTTGACTCGTCGACGACCAATTGAAGCTGTTCCGCAAGCGTTTTGCACTCGTCAGCATCAACCAGCAACTCTTGCTGCCCAAGTTTTTCTATGATGGTTCCCGCTTGAAGCCAGTCCGTATCCGCAATTTCTCGCGAGTTCTTTTCCGGGCAATCGGCGGAGACGGATTCTAACTGCCAGGCAGCAGGCTCGCCTCGAATGACAAAAGTGGATTCCGGCTGGCTGGAAAAGAGCCGACCAACAAAATCTTTCAACTCTTCCCTGCCACCCCCGAGCGTGGCGCTAGTCGCAATCTGCAATATCTGGTTCGCCCATACACCGCAGCGCAGCATCATACGCCGCAAAAGCAGCATGATTTCGGCCGCCAGAGTGCCCGCATACAAGTGCGCTTCGTCAAGGACCATCACTTCCAACGCCGGACCGAAGAAGACCGCATCTTGAGGCCGACACAACATGTATTCCAACATCGAATAGTTCGTGATGAGTATGTCCGGCGGAAGTCCGCCCGTGGTCTTCTTGCCCTCGCTTGTCTCTTTACCTCGTGCCTGCTGTCGTGTGCGGTAGCGGTGTGGCGCTGCTGGTGGTAGTCCTTCGCGAGTTGCTTGCCTCGCATCCTCAGGTGTTTCACTGGTGAAGTGCAAATAGGACACGCGATCTTGTCCCGAAAGCCAACGGTCCAGTCGCTCCGTCTGGTCATTCACCAGTGCGTTCATCGGATAAAGGATCAACGCCCGTATTCCGCCGCCAGGCTGGCGCTCGCCGGCGTAAAGCTGATTCAAAAGCGGCAATAGAAAACTTTCTGTTTTGCCGCCGCCGGTGCCGGCGGTTACGGCAATTGCTGGACGCTCCTTTGAATGTGATCGTACCGCGGTTTCCAATGATTGGTATTGATGTTCGTAGAGCCTGAGTTCGGACGGCATCTCTCCGTTCTGGACTAAATGTTTGGCGAGCTCCGAATTGAAAAGGCCTACGTCCGCACAATCGGTCAGCGATTTTCCGCTGGACCGTGATGCTCTTGTCGCTTCGACCCAAATGTCGCCAAGCAGCCCACTTGGTCCGACTTGCGACATCACCGATCTTATCGCAGCGACCAAATGGGGATCACCGCTGAAATTCTCAGACACACCCAAGTCGACCAATCGCTCGCGGAGGCTATCGACCAATTTTAGCGCATCAAGTTGTGACATCCGTCATCCATCCTTACGCTTGAACAATCAGCCGGGCTTAACGAGAGCGCACGACAATTGGCGACTCGCACTGTGATTTCTCGATAAGCTCGGCTGCTATCAAACGGCACAAGTCCGCTTTATTCATCGCGGTTTCCAGGTTTTCTTCGGCAATTGGATCAATCGGCAGACCGTCAGAAGCGATGCGTGCCGTTTCGATTAAGCCTTCGACAAACGCATCGGAGAGCGCAAGCCACGGAACGCGATGGTCGCGATTGCCAAATTCACCGCAGTGGCGTTCGATCCAATCACTCCGACGAATTTCGAGTGGTTCGCGCAACGATTGGCTAAGTCTCTCCCGAAGCCAGCGCTCATGCGTTTTTTCAACCTGCCCTTCAAGCCACGCATTGACAATCCTTGAAGCCAATACGGGATTCCAGGTCGTCACTTGTTCCACTAAGTCCTGAAGCGTCAATTTGTCGTCGATTTGAAATGAGAAGGGGGCAAGCGACAACAACGTAGTACCTGAAGGATTCCAATGTCTCAAAAACAATCGACTCGTCTCGAGCCACCCGACTTCTTGCTGATCTTGCTTGAGCAAGTCATTTGGCAAGAACTGTTCAGAGCGGCGATACGCCTGCGGTTCGGCATGATGCTCAGTCAGGCACCATTGGTCAAAGAACGCTGTTCCGTACTGATCAATAACCGCTTTCAAAGACCCGGTGCATAACATCAGCGGTAGCCGAAACCATCGTAAACACGTTGCCGCGGATTCCGCAGCATCAGAATCATCGACCGACAAGAGCACACGCCACCATTCATCGGACCACCAGCTTCCTAGTCGTGTTCCCCGAAAAGCGATTGCTGCGGCCACAACAGGATCGTCGTTGTCGATACCTGCTTTTTCCGGATCGACCGTCCATTCACCGCCATCGACAACGATGTTCTCAAACGAAATGTTGGCCAGTTTGCCAGACTCGGTCCATAGGACCACGTGGTGTTCGTCGCCTAACTCGATACAATCCAGCAACGAAAGTCGGACCAACTTCGATCCTGCAAGCTGCACACCGTCAGCGACAATTCCGTGGTCAACGATTGCCCCGCATAGTTTTAAGGATTTGGCACCAGCCGCGCGGTTAAATTGGTGGTCTGAGACGTGGAGCGGCCACCCGCGAACGCCTAAGTCTGTCAACCTGGTCTCACGCTGGAATCGAGAGTTCACAATTCTCGCACTTTCAAACAGCGTCCAGCCTTCCTCCCGCTCGGTTCGCCCTGGATAGATCGCTAATGGTTTGCGGGAAAGAAGCGTTCGGTCAAGAACAGCGTCCGCTGCGACCTGCTTCCAACGACCATCCTGTTGGACGACCATGCCGGTCGATTCCCAACAGAGACTACGGTACAGAACGCGACTACGGTGTCCTTTCACAACCACACGAACGCGAAATGTTCCATCGTGGCGCATCGATGGTCTTGGAATCGGTCGCGTTATGACTGGGCCTATATCGTTGCGGTCAAACTCAATGGACCGTCCCTCAATTTGCACACTTTCGACGGTCATTCCATCGATCTGCGAGACTCGCAATCGACGTTGCTGGGGAGATCCATGCCCCTGCTCCAAAGTAACGGAAATCGACTTCGCCCAATCGTCGCGAGCAGAGTCTTCAGCAATCGAAGAAAGCTCCATCGCTTCGGAATCGCCGGGGATCTGAATTGACAGGCTCTCATCCCAACCAGGGAAAACGCGAACCCAACGATACTTGCCTGAATCAAACACTTGCGTTGCGGCGCACGTCTTCACCACGGTCTGGAGCGGTAACCGCAGCGTATATTCCAATTCCCGATTCATCTTCGCGATGCTTGTCGCGCGTCCCGACGAATCGAAGACGAGCAATTCACTACCATCATCGCCGATCCCCAACGTTTGACACACAACCGCGTTCCCGTTTTGTTCTGCCAAGACCACGGATACTGAATCCGAGTCGGACGAGATCGTCAGTGTCTGGTTGCCTCGGAGGCCAGAGTAAGTACCATCTTGTTGGCGTCGGAAGAGTTCGATTTCGTGGTCATTTGCCGAGAGAAAATAGATTTCCCCTCGAAGCCCCTCCAACGCATCAAATAGAAGTCGCGATTGGAAATCAATGCTGTCGTCTCGCCAAACCAAACGCGGCTGCGTGATCAGTACTTGGCAACTCTCTTCGGCTTCAACCTCAACTTCGAAACGATCGGAATCAGGTTGGTCCTGACGTGACCGAGTTTGTCCTTCGTCCGGAAAGTATCCCGTATAGCCAGAGTTGACTTGCTTTGTTGCTGCACCAAGCAAATCGTCGATCCACTCGGCAAGCACCCATGGCGAGTTCGAAAACAATGTCCGCGTGCGGCGTTCGTCGATCTTGCCACTGCGGAATTTTTTCAGGGTATCCCATAGCTCGACGAAGGAGTCCGACCGCCACACGCCATCAGGTTCGGTAAGTTGACGAATTGCAGCATGAGGATTGCCGACCATCCAAAGCGCAAGTTGGTCCCGAGCACCGTGTAAGGTGAAACCAAATTGCAGCTTCGCGGTAAGATACCACGAATCTTGCAATTGAAGGTCAAACGCATGACGCAGGCCAAAACACCGACATGCATCTTCCAGGCAATCGCGGACATTTTTGTGCGGATAATCAATGTCGCCAAAGAGCAGCAACTGTACGTCTTCGTTCCAATTCGCATTGGCGAACACCTGCCAAATACCACGTTCGCGACTGTCGCGGCGGCAACTTTCGGCGGCCAGGGTCAAAAGAAGCAATCCCACATAAGGTCGTCGAGCCGAATAGTCGAGCGACAGTTTTAGCTGCTGCCGGTCCAATGCAGCAGCCCAATCGCGCAGCCACTGAACGTCCTGCACCGTCATCCGCAACTCGCAAATGGACCAAGGCCGTCCGGGGAATAACTCGCGAGCACGCTTGATGATCGCGCCGGTGGCGTTGCGGATTGTTTCGTAATGGCGATTGAATGGCAAGTCGGCAATCAAGTTCACAAGCCATCTCCTACGTTCAACAATTCAAAATCAACTAGCACGAGATGAGAACGTGGGCGTGACAGCGCGGTATACATCAACCGACGACATTCTTCTGGTGACTCAGGTAAACGGTCCAGCTCAGCCACAATCACAACAGCGTTTTCCAATCCCTTGAAATCGTTGATGGACGCAAGCAGCACATCACGTTCAGATCGGGGACGCTCGCACACCATGCGACCATCTGCCAAACTCAGATTCGCGAGTTGGGACAGGTTCGTATCAACAGGCGTCAACACGACAATGTCTTTCGGTTCGAATCGGTCGTTCTTGAGCAATCTTGCGATGACTTGCCGAATACAGGTTCCTAGTTTTCCGCCGCTTTTTAGTCGCTCAACCGATCGTCCAAGCGGCCCCTGTGGTCGTTGCGGCTTCAATCCTCGATACATCGAGATCATGTCTTGATGAATCGTGCGTGTGGTGCGGACATTGTCTTCCAGATACAGCGGCACCATGGCCGCAGGGAGTTTTGTCTCGTGCTGATTTAGTTGTTGATTGTCGTCGTAGAACACGTAAAAAATGCCTTGCTTTTCTGGACCAAGCAGGCATTCGACAAACTCCCATTCGGATTCGGAGAAATCTTGCCCTTCATCGACCAAAACAGCGTCAAATGCCAAGTCGGCATGTTCTCCAATGAAGTCAACCAGTTTCCAGCCATACGCTTCTTTCTCGACGGTTTGAGGGACTTCCTGCAGCCGTTGAAGTAATTCGGAGTAAGCACAGATAATTAGATCGTCGTGCTGCGCGGTCTGTTGCTGTAGAAAACTCGCTAGCCGATTGCTCTTGCAAGTCAACAAGACGCGGAACCCTTCTGCGGCAAGTTGGACGGCTCGCTTTCGAGCCAACCAAGTCTTACCCGAACCCGCGCCGCCTGCCACGGCCACGCGCGGGCAGCCCGCAACTGCGGAGATCACGCGAAACTGAGAATCTGTCAAACGCTCGAATTCTTGAGCGTCGTGCCCGGCCTTGACGGCCAATGGCATAGTGAACTGAATTGGTTCATCAAATAGCTCCAGTAATAGCGACGGTGCTTTAAGCGCCGCAGGGTGCATCCATGAGTCCCCATACCAGAAGGCTGAAGCCGAAAGTAGACCTTCTACGATGGTGGCCATGCCCAACGCATCGGTTACCATTTCGTTGGCGTAATCCGTTGGAAACAAGCAATTGATCGGCATTGCCGAATCAGGAAAAATGATCCACCGCGCATACTTCTCACGTGAACTAGAAGTCCATCGCCGCAATTGGTCGAATTTACGCGCGAGTTCATACGCATTGCGTTCGACCTGAACAAATGGATCAATTGCATGCGACTGACCTTCGCCGTCAACTGAATACCATTGGCCGCTTCGGTGCTCGATCCGTCCTCCTTTGACTTCGGCAACGATTAAGCCGCGTTTTGGATGCGCCAGCAGAAAATCTGCTTCGCCTGTACGGGGTGCCGAACGCGCGTCAGGTTTGCTCATCCAACGTGCTGACCAAATCACCACCCAGTCTCGTTGATGTAGATTGAGTTGCTCCTTCAACGCATCATAAACCGCGACCTCCGCCCGGCGCGTACGATCCTGGCGTACGTGCAGCGGAAGCTCCGCGGGTACGAATCGGTTTTGCTTCAACGATCTGACCTCGAAGGAACGTGCAAACGAACCGCCTTCCTGTTCAAAGGTAATTCCGAACTCTGATATTCTAACCAAATCCTGGTGCAATTTGGAACACTTCTAGAATCAGAACGCTGAATCTACTACCTGCCCATCCTGCCACCAGAAGCGGGCGTTGCTGACCGCGATCCACGTTGCCAAAGAAGTCTGTCTTGCCGTCGCGCATCGGCAAGTCGTCTTGACCATCCCCCAGCGTCTTCGGCTGCACACCCGCGACCCGGATTACCGGGTGCCCCGCCGCAAGCTGCTGGGCAAACTCTCTGCTGGTGCCTGGACGTGCCTCCAGGCCGAAGCGGTTCGCCTGCTCGGGCGCGAGGATGTGACACCCGGCATGATGGCGACGATTCAGACTCATGGCGAACTTCTTCACTGGCATCCTCACTTCCACGTACTGGTCACCTGCGGCGCGTTTACAGTAGTCCTCGCGAATCCGTTTGCCAATGTTCCAGTACAGCCAAACCAGACCCGTGTTGACGCTCCGAGCCACTGAAGCACGCGATTCGTCGATCAGCAAACAAATGTCGCCCAATAGGTTTTGGGTCGAACTGGCCTTCACGACACGCTTCTTGCGAGTGGCAACGCTACGCGACGTTTTCTTCTTGGTGTGTTTCTTTGCCGTAAGAGTGTCCCTGCGGCTAACCATGCACTGCCCGTTCGATTTCTTCCACGCTCGGTTCAAGACGCGTTTGTGGCGATCACCGTGGCCGTGTGAATCGCCGCTTCGACCGATTTGTTGTCGCCTTCGTCCCGTACGTTCGGCCTCATGACTCTTACCCTTCCGGCAGAAATACGCTGGGATCGACGTGAAAATACGTGGCGAGGCGGGTCACGTTTTCTTTGCTGATCTGACGGCGGCCGGAGAGCACGTTGGTGATCGTCGAGCGAGGAATCCCCGTCGCCCGCGCGACTTCGGCTCGGGTCACGTGCTTGGATTCGATCAAATGCTCCAGGGTTTCGGCGGGCGTTGGCTTGCGGCGCGGAGTCGTCTCGACTTCATAGCTTTCGATCAGCGTGGATAAGACGGCGATCAACTCGCCTTCCGCTCGCGGCGGCGTAGGGCCATGCCGCCCGATCAATTCCTCGACGTGTTTCAGGACGCGGCGGTGTTCGCAGTCGTTGCGGATCGGGCGCGGTTTGTATTTCAACAGCAGCGAGTCGTACGCGGTCAGTTTTGTAACCATGTATCGATCCTACCTTTCGCAGTCCCGCTTCCACGTGTCTTTGTCGTATTCCGCGTGGGTCAGGAAATGCTTGACGAATAAGGTTCCTTTGACCCAGCGGTTTGCGTACGCGACGCCGCAGATCAATCGGTAATTGTTGCCTCGAATGTTAAATACCAGGCAGGAACCAACCTGATCGGCACGGGCGTAAGTTTCCAGCACTTCGTTGAAACTCTCCCAGTGGGCCTTGCCAGCGACTTCCAGCCACGCATCTAGCGCGGAGGCAGCGTCGGGATAGTCATGCTGATACTCCCGGATTGTCCGCGTGGCAATGATGTTCATGAGGCAGCGTCGGCCAGTCAACGTTTGCGACTTCGGCCACGACCGATTCGTCACCCGTGACCGAAGGACTCTCGGTCGAAGTTCCAAATCTGCATCCGTGATACGATCCGACCCTGAAACTCCGATTAGTAGACTCTCGGCGAAATTCGTGCTTGCACGCGGCTGGGCAGGCCCTGGATGCGCAGGAATCCTTCGGCGTCGGTTTGGTTGTATGAGCCGCCGCCTTCCATGGTGGCGATGCCTTCGTCGTACAGGCTGAAGGGGCTGGTGCGGCTGTGGACGATCAGGTTGCCTTTGTACAGGTTCAGGCTCACTTCGCCCGTCACTTTCTGTTGCGACTCGCGGGTGAAGGCCAGCAGCGCGTCCATCTTGGGCGTGTACCAGAAGCCGTAATAAACCATCTCGGCGACTTCGGGCGACAGGCGATTGCGAAGATGAAGCAAGTCGCGGTCCAGCGTCAACTGTTCGAGCAGCATGTGAGCTTCGTACAGGATCGTCATGCCCGGCGCTTCGTACACGCCGCGGCTCTTCATACCCACGAAACGGTTTTCCACCATGTCGATACGGCCGATGCCGTTGCGGCCGCCGATGGTGTTCAGTTGCTTGACGATCGCCAGTGCGCTGGCCTTCTTGCCATTGACGCTGACCGGCACGCCCGCGTCGAAACCGATCGTGACGTTTTCGATCTTGTCCGGCGCTTGCTGCGGCGAAACGGTCATGCCGAACTCGACCAGTTCGACGCCGTTCACCGTCAGATCCTCCAGCTTGCCGGCCTCGTAGCTGATATGCAGACAGTTTTCGTCGGAGCTGTACGGTTTGCTGACCGAGGCTTTGACCGGAATGTTTTTCTGTTGGCAGTAGGCGATCATCTGGCTGCGGCCGGGGAACGTGTTGCGGAATTTCTCCATGCGCCACGGCGCGATCACGCGGACTTGCGGATTCAGCGCGTCGGCGGCCAGTTGAAAGCGGCATTGATCGTTTCCCTTGCCGGTCGCTCCGTGCGCGTACGCATCGGCGCCGACCTCGCGGGCCACCTGCAAACACTGCTTCGTGATCAGCGGCCGGGCGATCGACGTGCCCAGCAGATAGATGCTCTCGTACTTGGCCTGCCACTGCAGCACCGGGAAGGCGAAATCGCGGCAGAGTTCCTCTTGAGCGTCCACGATGCGAGCACTGGCGGCTCCACAGTCGCGGGCCTTCTTCAGAATCGCTTCGCGGTCCTCGCACGGCTGGCCCAGATCGACGTACACCGCGTGCACGTCGTAACCTTCGTCTTGCAGCCAACCCAAAATGACCGAGGTATCCAATCCGCCCGAGTACGCTAACACACAACTTGGCATCGGTTCTGTTTCTTTCGGCAGGGTGAGCGACGCTCACCACAGTTGCAAGGATGAATGACTCGTTTCACCGCCAGCCGCAGGCGTGCGTTTTTGCGCTAGTGCTTTGTCAAAACTAAAAAGTGGGGGCAAGCATCCTGCTTGCCAACTCGATTTCCATGAGTAAACGCAAGCTGGAAGCTTACGCCACGTAAGCGGCCGATCCTAAAATTAAACTTTGACAAAGCACTAGGTAATGTCCACCATCACGCGCGCCTGCGGCTTGCGGTTAAACGATTGGCACACGGCGCCGGTCATTCTGATCGGCGACGGTGACCATGACAAGGGACCCTACCGTCGGGTTCGCTGGCGACTCGCGTAATCCGGTCGCGGCCCGCACGACCATCACCGCCGTTACCGCCGATGCGGTTGACGTGCAATTCGACGAAACTTGTTCGGCCCCCACGGCAGCGTGGCGAAGGAATCTAACGTACGATTTCGCAGGGCTCGCTAACAGAGAGGTTCGACCGAGGTACTCTGCCCGTGCTTTCGCTGGTGTACGTAGTCCCGTTTGTTCTGCCCTGCGTGCTCGTCGGCGTATGGGTCGGAATTAATTTGGGCCGCAACATGGCGGCGGCAAAGCCGCGCGCAACGAATGAGTCCGAAAAGGAAGCCACGCTCAAGGCCCTGCTGACGCTGCTGAAGAGTGCAGAGCAATTGACCACCGACGTGGATAGCCACTCGAACGAGTTGAAGCACGTCGGGCGGACGGTCGGCGATTTGCATTTGTCGGGCGAGTTGGAGCAGGTGCAGAGCTCGCTATTGGGTCAGATCGCCGCGGTGCTGGAAGCCAACCAGCGGCTGGAAGACGACCTGGTTTGCACCAAGTACCGTTTGGAGGAGCAGGCTCAGGAACTGGACCGCACGCGCCGCGAAGCACGCACCGACGCGCTGTCGGGCATTGGCAACCGCAAGGCGTTCGACGAGCGGCTGCAGTACATGCTCTCGACCTTCAATCGCCAGAAAACCCCGTTCGCCCTGGTACTGGCCGACGTGGATCACTTCAAGTGGATCAACGACACGCACGGGCATTCGGCGGGCGACCAAGTCGTCACACACATTGGCGACATGCTGCAGCAATGCGTGCGCGACACCGACTTCGTGGCCCGTTTCGGCGGTGACGAATTCGCGCTGTTGCTATCGGGGATCGAGGCCAAAATGGCGACCGATATCGCCGAACGCATCCGCCGCAAGATCGAAAGCAGCAACTTCAGCGTCGGCCCCGAAGGCGAACGGGTCGCGGTCACCTTCAGCATGGGCTTGGCCAGTGCCCGCGAAGGCGACAACGCTCAAACGTTGCTGGATCGCGCCGATCGTGCGCTCTATACGTCAAAGGATTCCGGCCGCAACCAACTGTACAGCCACGAGGCCGAGGGCGAGTTGGTCAGGGTCGGGGCGTAAGCGGCGGTCGGCCTACTCGCGCCGGCAATGCTCTCATCGTTTAACCCGTAGCCGCAGGCGAGGGCGCTGGCGACGAAGTGCCGACGATAGTTCAGAATGCGGCGACGGACTCCCTCGCCTGCGGCTACGGGTTAAACGACCTGTCGGCCGCGGACGGATTGGCAATCCGTCCTACCATCTGCCCTGTGCCTTTTCTGCGGCACAGCGGTTAACATGGATGTATGAAACCATCGCAGATTCAAACCCTGGCCCGGCAGTTGGCGGCGGGCGAACTGTCGATCGAGCAGTTCATCGGCGAATTAGATCGCTCGCGGTCGGCACAATTGGGCGAAGTCACGTTGGACGTCGACCGCCAGCGGCGTTGCGGTTATCCGGAAGTCGCGTTCGGCGAGAGCAAGAGCGTTGCGACGCTGGAAAAAATCTTCTGGCGGTTGCTGGACGAGGGCTCGCCCGTATTGGCGACGCGCTTGGCGGCCGACAAGGCCGAAGCGCTGCTCGTGAGATTTCCCGCTGGGCAATATAACGAAATCGCACGCACGTTCCGCATTGCGGCGCCCGGCGAATCCGAACCGCCGCCGCTGGTTGGACTGGTCGCGGTTGTGACGGCCGGTACGACCGATTTGCCGGTGGCCGAAGAAGCTCGCGAAACGCTCGATTGGATGGGTGTGCAAACGGTGCTGATCCAAGACGTGGGTGTAGCCGGTCCGCACCGCTTGCCCGCGCATCTGGATAAGTTGACGGCGGCCGACGCGATCGTGGTGGCTGCCGGTTTGGAAGGCGCGCTGCCCAGCGTCGTTGGCGGCTACGTCGCGTGTCCAGTGATCGCCGTGCCGACGAGCGTCGGTTACGGCGCCAGCTTCGGCGGCATCGCGGCCCTGCTAGGAATGCTGAACAGTTGTGCCTCGAACGTGACCGTAGTCAACATTGACGCGGGGTTCAAAGCCGGCTACGTCGCCGGATTGATCGCCCGGGGAAGAATTACGAATTGCGAATTACGAATTACGAAAGAAGAAATATGAGATGCTGTCACGATCGCGTCACAATCAATTGAAATATTACTGCTTCTCCAAATTCCTGTTTTATAATTCGTAATTCGTAATTCGTAATTCGTAATTCGTAATTCGTAATTGATCTACCGTGTCCAACGCCCCCAACACATCGCCGCCTCTGCCGAGTTTGCCGCCTCGGGCGCCGGATAGTCACAAAGGTGATTTCGGCCGGGCGCTGCTGGTAGGCGGTTCGCGCGGCATGAGCGGTGCGATTGCGTTGGCTGGCATGGCCACGCTGCGCAGCGGCGCGGGATTAGTGAAACTGGCGGTGCCCGACGCGGTGCTGGATACGGTCGCATCCTTTGAGCCTTCGTACATGACGGTCGCATTGCCGTCCGACGGCGCAGGGCGAATCTCGCTGGATGCAAAGTCCCAGATCGAACCGCTGCTTGAGATTTCGACCTGCATCGCGTGCGGTCCGGGACTCGGCCGCTCGGATGATTTAACGGAATTGGTTGTCTGGATGTATTCGTCGGTCGCACAACCGATGGTGCTCGACGCCGATGCTTTGAACGCCTTGGCCACGCGGCCCGACGTGCTGACTAAACCAGGCGGCCCGCGCGTTCTGACTCCGCATCCCGGCGAATTCCGGCGTCTGATCGGCGATGACTCGTCGACCGAGGATCAACTGTTGGTGCAGGCTGTCGAATTGGCCCGGCGTACCAGCACCGTCGTTGTGCTCAAAGGACATCGCACGCTCGTCACCGATGGCAGCCGGTCAGCCCGCAACACAACAGGCAACCCCGGCATGGCTAGTGGCGGCTCGGGCGACGTGCTCACCGGAATTATCACCGCTCTGATCTGCCAACACCTTTCTCCCTTCGACGCCGCACAACTCGGCGTCCACATCCACGGACTCGCCGGGGATTTGGCCGCCGCAGAACTAGGCCAAGTTTCCCTGATGGCCAGCGACCTCGTCCGTTTCCTGCCGCAGGCATTTCGTTCGTGATGAGCGATGTGTCCGGCATGGAACCGTGACGCCAAAACGTCGAGGCGGAACTGCCCGGCATGGACCTGGACGATCTCGAAATCTACGACGTGCCGCCGTCGGTTGGTTCGATGATGAACTGGAGGCATTGGTGAGCGGCGCGCAGGGTTGCTTCGACGGCGGCTGGGGTCTCGCCGCGAGCGAAAATGAAGCCCAAATATTGCGAGCCTTCGGGCAACGGCACGAGCTGCTGGCCGCGGTGAGCGGAAATCGTCACGTCTTCGACGCCGGAAACCGCCTTCGCCTGTTCGATGCCACGCACCTCGGCCAGCCGCCCGGCGCGGGGAATCGGGATCATCATGACACCAGCCGGCGTGGGCTCGCGCTCCGGCAGCGGCACTTTGCTATCGGGCGTCTTTAAGCTGAGGGCGTGGCGGATAATCAACTCCTCAAGTGACATGCCGGTGCCGAACCGCAGCACGCGCGAACACAGGCCGCCGATCGACCGCGGATTGATTTCGATCATCACCGGCCCATCTTCGGCCAGCCGCAACTCGGCGTGCAGCGGGCCTTCCGACAGTCCGAGCGCATGGGCCGCTTGTTCGACACACTGAGCGATCGCCGCTTGCTCGTCGTCCGCCAACTGCGACGGCGTGACATAGATCGTCTCTTCAAAGAACGGCCCTTCGAGTGGATCGGGTTTGTCGAACAGCGCCAACACTTGCAGCCGGCCGCCACTGAGCATCCCCTCCAGCGCCACCTCCTGCCCGCTAACGAACTGCTCCACCAGAAACTGGTCATCTCCCAGTTCAACCGCCACGCCACCGGCGTGCGCGTCCGCGTCGCAATCGCCGCCTTCGCCGTCCGACACGCGATCCGTATTCATCGTCTTAGCACGAACAATCCCCTCCAGCCGCTCAACTGCCCGCACTAACGCCTCTTCATCATCCGCGCGCATCACGCCCTGGCTGGCCGCCAACGAAAGCGGCTTGACGACACACGGGAATTCGACTTCTCTCGCCAGCACCTGTCGGTCTTCGTGAAACGTGCAAAGCCGAAACCGCGGCGACGGCACACCGGCCTGCGCGAACAACTCGCGCATACGATGTTTATTCTGAGCCGCTGCCGCCGAGTCGACCGAATTGTGCCGCAGCCCCAGCGCTCGGCAAATCGCCGCTGCGACAACGACCACCTGACTATCTACCGGCACGACCGCATCGATCGGATACTTATCAGCGAACTGAACAGCCTGCCGCGCTGCTTTCTCTGGGTCCGCAAAATCCAGCGTCAACAACCCCGCCGGATTCGTATGCGCCAACGCATTGGGCAACTCCGACGCCGCCGTAACGTCAACCCCAAGCCGTCGCGCCGCGCGCAGAAACGCCTCGGTTCGATAAGTGGTCGTCGGCAGCAAGAGCAACACACGAGGCATGGGGCTCGCGATACAAAGGGCCATTATGGGAGTGGGTCGATACGGTCAAGCGGCTGCTGATTCCTTGCTTGATCCCACACGTTCAAGTTTGCCCCGGCCAATTTGGGAAACACGTCCTCTGGAGCCTTTCCCAATATCTCCAAGTAGACCGCGTCCGGGCACAGGTCAACGTCATCACTTCAGCGAATTTCGCCACTGCTGCCAATCGTCACCGCTTCGACCTACTTCCTCGACGGCGTGAAGTACGGATTTCTTCCGGCTCCGTGGTCGGTGGTGTCCATGATGTCGCCGACTTCGGGGACGGCGGCGCGGATGGCGATTTCGATGCCGTGCTTGAGCGTCACGTCGGCCATGCCGCAGCCTTGGCAGCCGCCGCCCATCTGGATAAAGACGTTGTTGTCTTTCACGCCCAGCAGCCGCACGACGCCGCCGTGAGTGGCCACGGACGGATTGATCTCGGTGTCCAGCACGTCTTGCACCTTCTCGCGGATCGCATCTTCCGGCGGCAGTTCTTTCCTCAATTCCTCGCGAACCGCCGGCTCGCCCGTGGCCAGATGAGCGCGAATGGCGGCCCCGATCTGCTTGCCAATCACCGGCCAGTCGGCCCGCGCATATTTGCTGACCGTCACGCGGTCGTGCGAGATCAACACGGCCGACACGCCTTCGATGTCGAACAGCCGCTTGGCCAGCGGCGATCCTTCGGCCGATTCCTTGCTGCCGAAGAAAAACGAACTGCCCGGATACAAGGGCCGGTCCACCACGAACCGGCACTGGGCCGACGAAATCGGCTCGGCCGTAATTTTAATCTGTTGCAATTGTTGTTCTGTCATAGTCATGCTGGTGACTCCGTGTCGGGTTGGTTGATTTGCGGGCTAGTAAATGCGGAGCCGGTCGATTGCGGCGGTTGGCGTTGAGAAACGAATCGCTCAATCTCGGCAACCAGTTGTTCGTCTTCGATATCCCAAACGGCGTTACGGCTCGGATCGACGCCAGCAGCCAGATTACACACCAGTTGTCCAAGTCGCCAATCGGGGTGAAGCCGCCACAGTCCTTCGACGTGCTTCAATATCGAAGGAATTCGTTGAGCATCACGCATCGGTCGTTCCTCACGATGACTCGTTCGCCCGCGACAGCAGCGCGCCACTGCAACGACGATACTTGATAATTCTACCGCATCCGTACCCGTCTGTCTCGCCCTCAGATTTGTGGGGTTTGCGTTAACTTCCGATTGTTGTGCGGGCTGTTGCAAAGGGATTGTATACGGCGGCCGGGCAATATGCTCTAATTCAGCCGACGGCAGCAGTCGTTGACGTATGACCAAAATCTGGGATGTCGCGGCGGTGCCTCCGGTGCAATATTCGAAAGGGAATTTTCATTTTCGATCCACGTAGCGTGGAGTCGAATTTGTGCCGACTCGGAAGTCTCGACGTTTCGGATCGATTTCCGTCAACGACATCAGGAATTTTCGCGGATTACTCTTGGCATGGCTCGCCAAATTTGGTACACGGTCTTCGCATACGGAATGGATTCCACGAAAATAAGGAAGTGCTGAAGTGGCCTACTTCGTCGTCGCGGCGGTGCTTGTCTTGACGCCATTGGTGCTGCTTGCAATCGTCCTACTCTGGGCCGCAAGGAGAGGAATATCTCTTGAGAGATCAATTCGGGCAAGGCACCGAATCGAACGCCGCTAGCGCGCATCCAGAGTAATATTCACACGAAGCCCTTGTTTTGCAATCGCGTCGAGGAATCGACTTGGATCATCGGTGATCGCAATCACGTTGAGCCGATCTTTCTCTTCTATCCTCGCAATCACTGCTTGCACCGGGATACTCGTTTGGGACGAGGCGACGGAAATACTCCGCACGTAGACTTTAAGCCCTTCGAACGGAATCTTGACAAGTAGGCTATTGATCCTCTCGTGGGCGGCGAATGAAAACTCGAATTCACTGACCCGACTTGGTCGCTCAAGAAGTAAACTCAAAGCAAGTGTTGCGACTGGCCGGTCAGAATCATTCGCGGCAATCTGCGTCCCGATTTTTCCCAACTCATCATCGTGTTTTCTCGCCGCGACCGCGATACCATCGACGGATTTGGACACCGTCACAAGCGAATCCTCGATTTGCTTAACGCGTTCGGGTAACGTCTTCAGGTCATCGAGAAGTTTCGCAGACGCGTCCAGCTTCTTTGTCGCGATTTCGACCTGAGTCGTCGCCAAAACGACTTTTGTGTTGGCCTCACCTAATTGTCCTGTCGCAGATTCCATTTGCTTCGCAATGGCCGCGAATTGCATTTCGAGTTTTTCGACGCTCGCAGGCACTTTGTTGAGTGTCACCAGCTCCTTTTCAAGTGACGTAACCTGGACACGTATACCTCGAACGTCGTCTGGTACACTTTGCAGCCCGGCAACTGACCTATCAATTTCTCGCAATCTTTCGTCCAGTTTGTCAAGACGATCCGGAGTGTCCTTGAGCGTCTGAATCGTCTTCGTGTGTTCTTTCACGTCATCGAGCAATTCTGAGACTGGACCCGACAAAAGATAGACGGCGATCCCCACGAGAATTGGCCAAACTACGGCGATTACTCCCAAAGCCACACTCACGCGAAAGTTGAATGTCCTGATCTCCTCAAGTGAATCCTTGTCGTTGCCACTCCTTTCTCCGTTCTTCGCAACGTCCGATTTTTTCGCTGGTGTCTTTGCCATTTCTCACCCCTTGAATAAAAATGGGGAGCGTGTGGAAATCAATGTCGTCCCGAGTAATCTAGGCACATCCGCCAAAAAGTCTACCACCAGCGTATGACGCCCACAATCGGCAAGCCCCATCTCGGCGCAAAATGTTTGAGCACTGCCAAAAAAACGAGATGGTTGCTAAATTGCCATAGATCAAGTGCGAGATGCCCATTACACGACATAACGACCGAGGTGAAATCCGTCGTACGACTCTGTCGCTGTTTGCTGAAGTTTTGTTCTGTTTCAGGCTCACATTGCCGTGAGGCGCCTGATCGAATAACGGTCAACTAACCGTACGCGTTTACCGACGCTCAACGCGACGAAAAACACTGAAAACTGACTCCACATCTACGCTACCGCGATTAGCGGTGCGACGAACCGGCCAGCGTGAACTTGCTGGAATTTTATCGCCGATTCGCACAAAAAAGGGGCGAATCCGCACGGTTCGCGGGAAGTTTTCCTGTTCGATCTGTTCCCGATCCGTAAAATGGAGTATGAAAGCCCTCGTGAGGCACTCCGCGGTCGCCCTGCCCGTGTCGCCGGATTGTAGGTCGGCAGCGTCGCACTCTTTGGAGGAACGGGCATGTCGAGTAACATCAATTACGTCGACGGCAACGGGCGGACGACGTTGGCGGCAGTCGTGAGCGGGCGGGAGTCGCTGCCGGCCGATCGCTGCCTGAAGATCTATCGCGTCATGGTGCGAGCCCGCGTCATGGAAGAGCGAATGATCAAGATGAGCAAATCGGGCGAAGGCCACTTCTGGATCGGCGGGCCCGGCGAAGAGGCGTTCAACACGTGCCTCGGCCTGCAGGTGAAAAAAGGGCACGGGCCGGCGTTCGACTATCTGCATCTGCATTACCGGCACGGTGCAACGATGTTGGCCATGGGCATGCCGGTGATCGACGGCATCCGGCAAATGGCCATGACCTCTACCGACCCGAATTCGATGGGCCGCAATTTCGTCGGCCACTATTGCCGGCCCGAATGGAACGTTGTGCCGATCACGTCGGTGGTCGAGATTCAATACGCCATCGCGCCCGGCACGGCGATCGTACAGAAGCGGCTCGGCGGCGACGGCATCACGGTCGTCTCCGGCGGCGACGCAGGCACGGCGGAAGGGGACTTCGCCACGTGCATGATTTGGAGTTCGCGGCCAGAGTTCGAACTGCCGGTGCTGATGATCGTACTCAATAACGGCTACGGCATTTCTACTCCGGCTGGGACACAGCACGGCGAGCGGCACATCATCGACCGCGGCAAACCGTTCGGCATTCCGGGCGAAGTGGTCGACGGTAACGACCCGATCGCAAGCTGGCACGCCGTGAAGCGGGCGATGGATTATTGCCGCACCAAGCGGCGGCCGTACATGCTCGAAGCGAACGTCTCGCGGCTGCACGGCCACTCGTCGTCCAGCGGCGCGCTGCGCGTGAAAGACGAACCGGATTGCATTGAGCTATTCGAGCAGAACCTGCTCGATTCGGGCCTGATCGATCAGTCCACCATAGACAGCACACACGAATCGGCCGAGGCTGAAATCGAAGCGGCGATCGAACAAGCGCTCAGCGAACCGCGCCCCACGCCCGCCGACATACCCAAATACACGTACGCGGCCAGCCAAGTCGACGAAGTGTATCCCGACGATTACACGGGGCTGCCGCAGAGCGGAATGACGAATGACGAATGACGAATGATGAAAGAATGACGAAGCACGAATGACGAATAGAACTTCCCCACGTCCAATGGCACGTTCGTCATTATTCATTCGACATTCTTTCGTCATTAGGCATTCGTCATTCGTCATTGAAACCGGCGTTGCATTCGGAGACGACTCGCACCAACGAAAAGCGTGACGTATAGCAAGGGCGTAAGGCATGGCTACTCTCGTACAAGCTGTTCGCATGGCGTTGCACTATGGCGAAGAGAAGCTGGGCGTCACCGATATTTTCGGCGAAGACGTCGGGCCGCCGCTGGGCGGAGTGTTCACGGCCACGCAGGGTTTGAAGACGGCGTGGAATTCGCCGCTGGACGAACGCGGCATCATCGGCACGGCGATGGGGATCGCCTACGCGGGCGGGCGGCCGGTGGCCGAGATTCAATTTTGCGATTACGGCTTCAACACGATCGACCTGTTGAAGGTGGCCGGCAACCAGCGTTGGGCCAGCCGCGGCAATTACGACATGCCGATTGTGCTGATGACTCCCAGCGGTTCGGGCATTCGTGGCAGCCTCTATCATTCGCACTCGTTCGAAAGCTGGGCCAGCCGCCTGGCCGGTTGGAAGATCGTGATGCCCAGTAACGCGCTGGACGCCTACGG
>JBGTKH010000233.1:0-9326 GCA_041744735.1 Pirellulaceae bacterium
TTCGCGCTGGGTGAAAATGTCAAACAAAGCAACTGGGGCGACAAGTACACGACACGATACCCGCAGAGCCGCATGGGCGTCGAGCAAATCATTCGCGACGAGTTTCAAGCCGCTCGCGAGTATCAACAGCGCCGCAACGAATGGCAACGCACACACACCGGTCTGCCCCCGCGGCGCGATTTGGAATTGGACGCCATCGCCGAAGTGCTCGACGGCAAGCGCTGGGTGCACTGCCACAGCTACCGGCAGGACGAGATTCTGGCACTGATTCGTGTGTGCGACGATTTCGGCGTACGGATCGGCACGCTGCAGCACATCCTGGAAGGTTACAAAGTCGCCGACGAGATGGCGCGGCACGGCGCGATGGGCTCGGCGTTTTCCGATTGGTGGGCCTACAAGTTCGAGGTCTACGACGCGATTCCCTATAACGGCGCGTTGATGCACAACGCCGGGGTCGTCGTGTCGTTCAACTCGGACGATCAGGAACTGGCTCGGCACCTGAATCACGAAGCCGCCAAAGCGATCAAGTACGGCGGCGTGCCGGCCGAGGAGGCGTTGAAATTCGTCACGCTTAATCCGGCCAAGCAATTGCGGATCGACCAATACGTCGGCTCGTTGGAGCCGGGCAAACACGCCGATTTGGTCTTGTGGAGCGGTTCGCCGCTGTCGGCGATGTCGCGCTGCGAACAAACCTGGATCGACGGCCGCAAGTATTTCGACCGTGACGAAAACCTCCAACAGCGTGAAGCCGACCGAAAGATGCACGCGGCGCTCGTGCAAAAAATCCTCGCCTCCGGCGAAGCCATGCGAAAGCCCGGCGAAACGGACGGCGATGAACTCGACCTCTGGCCGCGCGAGGACATCTTCTGTCACCGCCATGCACATGATCGACACTAATTGAATACAACATTTAGATTTGGGTTAGCAAAATCATGGAGGGCAAAATCATAAAGTATTTCGGACATGATTTTGCTTCCCATGATTTTGCGAACCTCCTCCGGATTTGAAACATGACTCTGCCTACATCAAAATACTCCCATCTCGTTGCTCTAGTTCTGCTTTTCGTCGTCGCTTGCGCAGCGACAGCCAACGCCGGCCCCGAGATTCCCGGCGCACCCCAGCGGCGGCCAATCGCGCTGGTCGGCGGCACCGTTCACACCGTCAGCGGCGAAACGCTCGTCGGCGGAACGTTGGTCTTTGACAACGGGCGCATCACGGCTGTCGGCAAAAAGACTTCGATCCCCGCCGGCGCCGAACAGATCGACGTCGCGGGCAAACACGTCTATCCCGGGCTGCTGGACGCATACACGCAGCTTGGACTGATCGAGATCGGCGCGGTGCGAGCCACGAACGACTATCACGAAGCCGGGCAAATCAATCCCAACGTCAAAGCGCAAGTGGCGGTGAACCCGGACAGCGAACTGATTCCAGTCACGCGCAGCAACGGCGTGTTGCTGGCGCTTACGGCGCCGATGGGCGGGTTGATTGCCGGGCGTTCGGCCGTGCTCGAGTTGGATGGCTGGACGTGGGAAGACATGACGCTGCGGGGCGACATTGGCCTGCACGTAAGCTGGCCCAACATGTCGCCGGTCACCGAATGGTGGATGGAGCAATCCGCCAAGCAGCAGATGGAAGCCCGCGACAAGGCGCTGGAAAATCTGCGGCAATCGTTCGACGACGCGCGGGCGTATTGGAAATCGCGCACCGCGCCGCAATCCCGCCAGCCGGTCGACGCTCGCTGGGAAGCGATGATCCCGGTGCTCGAAGGCCGCCTGCCGCTGATCGTCGCGGCCGATGAAGCGCAGCAGATTCAAGCCGCCGTTGCCTTCGCCGCGGCACAACAAGTCAAGCTGATCCTCTACGGCGGGTACGATGCACCGTACTGTGCCGACTTGCTCAAGCAATACGACGTACCGGTGATCGTAGCCGGCACGTATCGCTTGCCGCTCCGCCGCGGCGACGATTACGACGCGCCGTTCACACTGCCGCAACGTCTGCGCCAAGCCGGCATCAAGTTCTGCATCGCCAGCGGCGACCGCACCAACGCCTCGAACGTCCGCAACCTGCCCTACGACGCCGCCAACGCCGTGGCCTTCGGCCTGTCGCAAGACGAAGCCCTCAAGGCCATCACGCTCTACCCCGCCCAAGTCCTGGGCGTTGCCGATCGCGTCGGTTCGCTGGAACCCGGCAAAGACGCCACGCTGTTCATCGCCGACGGCGACATCCTGGAAACCGCCACGCACGTCGAAGCCGCCTACATCCAAGGCCGCGCCGTCGACCTCTCCGACCGCCACAAGCGCCTCTGGCAAAAGTATCAGGAAAAATACCGCCGCATCGAAGTGAAGTCCAATTAAGCCGGATCACGCCGCGCACAAGCATCCGATGCGTCGCTTGATGACCCGCGGTTCATGCGGCAGAGATTAACCAGCCCCAACCCCCAACCGTATCGCACGCGTCTCAGGTGACAGCCTCGCGCTGGTGCGTCGCTTCGCCTGCTGGTAGTGATACCATTTGGCGTTCAGCGCTGTAACCGCAGCCGGGCTCAGACGTACAGAATTCAATTTTGCCGGTACATGGTTGGTGTTTACAAGTCGCGTTTTCGCCGGCAAAATTGAATTCTGTACGTCTGAGCCCAAACGGTATCACCACCCGCCTGCTTCGCGCGTTGACAATCTCCGCTGCTTATGGTAAATGTACATCTGTTCACTTATACGCGAGCGAGCCGCCCCACGCCAAACAAGCTTGCCAGCGGTGTTACTGGCCACCGTGTCCGGCGCGCGACGCTCTGCCAGCTTTGGGAGGACCAGTCATGGGCCAAGACAACGCGTCCACACAACCGTGCGGCGAAAGGCCGAAACTGCTGGACGAGGTGCGCACACGAATTCGCGCCTGTCACTTGGCGATCGGTGCTGAAGAGGCTTACGTCCAGTGGATTCGCCGCTTCATCTTGTTTCACAACAAGCGGCATCCCCGCGAGCTCGGTCAACCGCATGTTACGAGGTTCCTGGACGACTTGGCTAAAAACGAATGTGCTCCCGCCCCTGCGCGGTCGCAGGCCCGATCGGCCATCAGCTTCCTCTATCGCGAAGTGCTCCACTTCCCGCTGCGTTCGTCTAGCCGACGGGCCGCGAACAGTCCGCCAGACAATGGCGATCCGCCCGCAATTTCGTGCCTGCCGCCGCCTCTGGAAGTCAAACCGAGCAGTTCGATGGCCATCGCCGCGGCCTCCGGCACCAGTCTCCAAACCCCGCCGCCGACGACCAGTCCGACCGCGCAAAATATCACGCTTCCCCAACAGCCCAAGCTTCTGGACCGGGTCCACCAAGCAATCCGCGTCCGCCACTACAGCCGCCGTACCGAAGAAGCCTATGTCCATTGGATCAAGAAATATATTTTCTTCCACGGCGTGCGCCATCCGCAAGACATGGGTGCCGGCGAAGTCACGCAGTTCCTATCCCACTTGGCCGTCAAGTGTCGCGTCTCGGCGTCCACACAGAATCAGGCGTTTAGCGCCTTGCTCTTTCTCTATCAGCAGGTTCTGAACATTCCTCTGGAAAACATCGACGCCTTGCGGGCCAAGCGGCCCAAACATTTGCCGTTGATTCTCACGCCCGACGAGGTTGGCGCCGTCCTGTCGCGGATGCAGGGCCTGCCCTTACTCGTCAGCCAATTGTCGTACGGCAGTGGGATGCGGTTGCTCGAGTGTTTGCAAACTCGCGTTAAAGACCTGGATTTCCAGCGCCGCGAAGTCACCGTCCGCGACGGCAAGGGAGAAAAGGACCGCGTGACGATGCTGCCCGATGCCTTGCGCGAGCCGCTTACCGAGCAATTGGCCAAAGTTCACCAGCAGCACCAGCAGGATCTTGGCGAGGGCTTGGGCCGCGCGCCGCTCCCGAATGCGTTGGCCGAAAAGTATCCGCACGCCGACCGCGAGTGGGCTTGGCAGTACGTGTTTCCCGCCACGTCGCACTACCGCGATCGCCACACGGGCGTCCGGCACCGCCACCACTTGCACGAATCGGTGATCCAAAAGGCCTTCCGCCGCGCGGTCGTCGAAGCGAACATCACCAAACCGGCCACCTTTCACACTTTGCGCCACGCTTTCGCGACCGAACTCTTGGCCAACCACTACGACATTCGCACGATTCAAGAGTTGTTGGGTCATAGTCACGTGGACACCACGATGATTTACACCCACGTCTTGAATAAAGGTGGACGCGGCGTCGAGAGCCCGCTGGACCGCCTGCGCCGCAAGTGACAACGGCCGGTCGGCCTATCTTGGCCAAGATAGACCGCCAGCCCGCGGCGGCGTATCACGGACTGCGGCCACTGCGTCTCGAATGCAACTCTTTATGGCGTATCGGTTACAGTCCACAACCCACTAACTGAACGGACCCCGATACGCCGCCGTCCACGGTCGCTCGATCCTCGGTGCCACCGGCTCCACGCGACCAGGATAGGCCGACCAGCGCGGCGGCGTATCGGCCCGTCACTCTCCGATATTAGGCCGACCGAACTCGGTCGGCCTAGTATCGGCATCCCTGCAGAAAATATCTGTCGTAAGACGCTTGACTTGCCGGTTTTACACGTCAAAATAGGACGCGTCGAGTCGACGGATACGCGGCCATGACTGGTCAGCCTATCCTCGTCCCAGCCGACCCAGATACGCGGGTCGGCCTAATAATTGTTATCCGACAAACCCCATCTGCAACTCATTCCAGCGATGAACATTCCTCGCACCACTTACGCCGACTCTGCACGCCGCGTGATGCGATTCACACCGCTCGTCTTTCCCGGATTCGCCGCTGTCGGCATGTTGGGGATATTCTTCGTTGGTCTACCGATCACCATGACGGTTCGTAATTACGTCGGCGGCAATGTCGGCATCATGCTCGCGATCGTGTCCTCGATCCCCTTCGTCGTGTTGCCGCTTCTTTTGCCGATGGCCGTGATGCTGCGTATTGACCGTCGCTTTGGAATTCGATGTCCGAACTGCAATGTATCACTGACCATGCGGTGCCTGCACGAAAAGGTACTGATCACTCGCAAATGTTCGCATTGCAAATCAACCGTATTGCTCGACGATGAATACGTTTCGGTTTCGCCGAAATCCAGACCGTGGGTCATTGCACTTTTGCTGATCCTGCTAGTGTTGGGCATTGTCATCGCCATCGCCTTGCACATGATCGCCCCGAAAAACAACCTCGCAAACACCCAAGGTGAATTGATCGAATTTGGGATATTGCTGATTGTTGTCCTCGCCATTGGCTGGATACACTTTATCGTCAACAAAATCATGAAACGTCGCTGGGAGCTCGAAGCTGCTTCCGATGGATCGCAAAGTCAACCGCACAATGCCGGATAACAATGGGATCAACGGGAGGACTCGGCGCAGTCGGTCCTGAAGTCAGGCTCCGCTCCTCGCCCCCCGTTATCCCAAGCGTTGGGCTTGCAAGGCCGCCGAGGCTTTGGACCTGTACATCCCGTTTTTCGGAGGTTCTATCATGAGTGCATTCAAAGTGGGTCGTGAGATCGAGCGACTCGATACCCGGGTCGCAAAGCTGGAGCGCACGCTACAACGAAAGAGGTTGGCCCGAGGAACCAACAGTGTGGTTGTCCTGCCGGCTCCCCTTGGAATGGATGCTCCCTTTCGAGTAGACCCCGAACTCGAGATCGATCCCGTCTGGGGTACGCCGTTCACAACGCCGATTTCGGCCGAACTGAACAGGGGGGGCGCGCGGGTCAACGACATTGCCATCAGCCCCGTCATCGACGCCGCGTCCGGCAGGATGCAGATTGTTCTAACCGACTCGACAAACAACGTGGACGACGACGACGACGGGTACAAGTACCACGGCTGCTGGTTCGAGATATCATTCCTGACGCCGTTTTCGGGTCCGGTCTACGCAAACGCCGAGTTCATGGTGGAGGCGTCAACCCTCAGTCACGACGTCATCGACGAATTCGGCGTCAGTGCCGTGTATGCCTACGCCCTGCAAAAGCACTTCATCCAGGCATGGATCAAGACCGACGGCGTCTTCCGCGAGTTCGGGTACGGCGGGGACGGGTATCAAAACAAGCTCTGGCAAGTAACCGATGGTAGGGACCACCGGTACAATGAAAACCGCAGCAATCTGCCGGTCAGTATCCGAATGACGACCATTCCAGTGGCGGGCAATACGCGAATCTATCTTCAGGTCGGCATCCAGTCCGGCGTCTCGTTCTCCACCAACGACTACTCAATCTCCACCCTCTCCACCTTTACGTCTCGCTTGGTCCGGGTGACGGCCGGGATCGTGATTTGAGGGTGCGAGGAAAACGAAGAACTGGTGTTTTTCCTGGATAGGTTCAAAGACAAAACAAACACTGCCCAACAAGCGGTTCAAGCCGACACGGACAAGCGGCGGGTTTTCGGTTTGCGAGGCGTTTCGGCTTCGTTGATCGTCTGTGGTGGTTCGCGCCGCTTGTCCGTGCGGCTTAACCTGGACGTTATCTGACTGACCACACCGAACCTTTCCCGACCAGAGACGCCCGATTGCTATGGACACCGATGCGATTGTCAACGCCATCGAAAACATTGGCTCCCGCGATTGGGTCGATTACACGTCAATCGTGCTGAATGTCGGCGGTCTTGCTGTTGCGATCGGTACGCTCTTCTTCGCGCTACACGTTTACCGCCGATTTTCGCTCCGTCAACAACTCCTCGAAAAGCAACTTCAGACCGTTTTCGACTTGGTTCAATCGCTGCAAAACACCAACTTGCACATCGGACTCAAGGGCGTGACCGATGACTCAAAAACAACGTTTGGCCACTTTCTCACGTTCTTCGAAATGAAGAATGATGGCACCTGGCTTCGTGATGCGCTTACCGTCGATGAAAAACTCTTGTTCTCATGGGAAGCATGGGATGAACTCGAATTCAAAAAATTCGCTAATAATCCCTACACGCCAAAACCGATTGCAACCGCGCTCCGAACATTCATCCTGGACGGTCCTACAAACCAATACGACGATAAAGAGTTTCCAAGATTGGTTTCATTGCTATCGTATGGTGCGTATACCGACAAAAAGCGAATGGGTGATGATCGCCGATCGGCGCATCAACTGTGGCATGTCACCGATTGTCCGGTCGTTCGCAATTTCGCTTCCGTTCACGATGCTTGTAACGAACTGATCGATGCTATAAACAAATGGCTCAAAGACTACCAAGTGGCCGATCTGAATTTGCGGTAATGCCGAAATCGTCAGATAACTAAACGGTGAACGGGAGGGCTCGGCGCAGTCGGCCCTAAAGTCAAGCTCCTCTCCTCGCCCCCCGTTACCTTGTCGTTGGGCCGACGGAGTCGTCGGGACTGACAGGGCCACAATTGACAATCACTCAACATAGTCGCGATGGAACTCGTTGCATTGATTTTGCAGTTCAAAGAAAGGGTGGGATTTAAGAATGGGTCTCGAGCGCATGGCGAACCAAGCGATCAAGGAGGAAACAGGCGGAACGCCTCCTCAAAACCAAGTATTGGACTTCTTGACAAAATACATCCCGGGAGAGGTCATTGCGTTGTACATCCCCGTGGTTGCGGTATTGCCGGCAATCAAGAAGCTTGAAGATACATTCGATCCAGACGTCGCCGGTAAGTGGGTGTATTGGATGTTTGTGATCGCCTCGCCGTTTCTGTTTTTGTTCATTTATGCGATCAAGGCGGAGCGAGACGAGTTGTTGCGACTCCGAAACCCATTGAATTGGCCCCGGTTTCGCATGGCTGCTACATTCATCGCCTTTGCGGTATGGGCCTTGGCGGTGCCCGAAAATCCCATCCTCAAGCCCAATGCATTGGCTGCACTCATCGCTGGCATCCTTGCGCCGATTGTTTCATTCTTTCTGTCAGGCGTCGAGTTAATCGTCAACAAATTACGCACCGTGCCGCCTGATGTTGCCTGATCGCGAGGTCTTCGATACGGCCCAACAATCGGTTGAACGTGAGCGGCGGATCACGTCGGAATTGAAAGCAACGGTTTCTGGCCGCCGCCACGTTAACCGTAACGTTCGGCCGCAGAGCAGAAGTCTTCATGGAGGTTACGAAGATGGCAGAGACCATTGCCGAGATTACCACGTTCAAAAACGATGGAAACTCGCTGTCGATTAAGGTCACAGCGGAGGAGGATACTCGCTCGGACGGAACGGTCGTTGTCCCCTTCCTCAAAGTGACGCTGGAGGCCGACGGCGTCCTGGTCGGGGAAATCAAGTTTGACCCGACGAAAAATAAGCTAATTTTGTCGGGGATGGCGCTGTCCGGCAGCGGGTACACGAGCTGCCTCGTAGCGTGCGGCCTCGGCCATCTGGTGAGTGACATACTCGACTGCCGCCACCGCGGGAAGACTAGCGTGACGGACCTGATCGCGTGCCTAAAGAATAAGGGACACAGGCTGACGCTCAAGCTGGTCAATTGCGCTGTGGCGTGCTTGCCGGCGGCAGTCGCTCCGTGAGCCCAAGGCGGGCCGAACCAACCGTTCGACCGGAGCGGCGGGTAACGTGGGGTTCCAATGGCTCACTAATCGGCCGCCGCCCGGTCAACGGCACCGTTCGTCCTTAAGAACTGATGACAAGACCCACTGCTTACATTGAAACGACGGTCATTGGGCACTTGGTCGGTCGAATGCTTACTGACCCAATTGTCGCGGGTCGCCAGACCGTGACCCGGCAATGGTGGCCGACTGCCATTACGAAATACCGCTGCTTTGTTTCCAAGGTGGTCGCGGACGAATGTGCTGCTGGTGACCCCGATGCCGCGAAGGAACGATTGGAGGTCTTGAATTCACTTGAATTCATCGCTACCTCGCCGTCTGTGGACGAACTTGCACGCAAATTGATTGAGGAGTGCGCCGTGCCGAAAACGGAACCCCGCGATGCGGTTCACATTTCCCTGGCGGCGGTCAATGGACTAGAATACTTGGTGAGTTGGAACTTCAAACACATTGTGAATCCGACGACTCGTTCTGCGATTGAACGCGTGTGCCGTGATGCTGGGTTTGTACCGCCGATCATTTGCACGCCGGATGAACTTATGGAGGCCTAGAATGCTATCCGATTCAATCACCGAAGAAATTCGCGGTATTCGGCGCGATCTGGCGGCACAATTTGGCAATGACCTCGACCTGATCCTCGCGGATATCCGAAGGCGGGAAGCCTCGGATGGTCGTACCTATGTGTCATTTTCGCCGCGTGTGGCCTCGCGAAAACCGGACGAACAAAACGATGCACGGGAGCCGTCGGCGCAGTCGATTGCGAATGGTGAATCAACTCCTCCGGCCCCGTGATCTTGGACGTT
>JBGTKH010000234.1:0-12892 GCA_041744735.1 Pirellulaceae bacterium
GGCCGTGGCGATCGGGTTACCGCTGAGCGTGCCGGCCTGAAACACTTTGCCGGCCGGCAGCACGTGGTCCATGATCTCCGCTCGGCCGCCGTACGCGCCGATGGGCAGGCCACCACCGACGATCTTTCCCAGCGTCGTCAGATCGGGCGAGATGCCGAACAGCGACTGCGCGCCGCCGTACGCCACGCGGAAGCCGGTCATTACTTCGTCGAAGATCAGCAGCGCCCCGTGCCGCTCGGTCAAACCACGCAGGGCCGACAGAAACTCACTCGAAGGAATCACGCAACCCATGTTGCCCACCACGGGCTCGACAATCACACCCGCGATCTTCGCGCCGTGCTGAGCGAACGCCGCTTCGAGCGCCGCCACGTCGTTGTATCGCAAGACCAGCGTGTCTTTGCTCGTGCCCGCGGTCACGCCTGGTGAATTCGGCACGGCCAGCGTCGCGGCCGAACTGCCGGCGGCCACCAGCAAACTGTCGACGTGCCCGTGATAGTTGCCGGCAAACTTCACGACCACGTCGCGGCCTGTATAACCGCGCGCCAAGCGAATCGCGCTCATCGTGGCTTCTGTACCCGAGTTGACCAGCCGCACCTTCTCGACCGACGGCACCGCAGCGATGATTAGTTCGGCCAGTTCGTTTTCCGCTTCGGTCGGCGCGCCGAAACTGGTGCCGCGATCGACCGCAGCGTGAATCGCCTCGGTGACGTGCGGATGTCTGTGTCCCAAAATCATCGGGCCCCACGAACCGATGTAGTCGATGTAGCGGTTGCCATCCACGTCGAACAGATACGCTCCTTCGCCGCGCGCGAACACAATCGGCTCGCCACCCACTCCGCCAAACGCCCGCGCCGGGCTGTTCACCCCGCCGGGCATGAGTTGCTTGGCTCTGGCAAAAATCGCGTGGCTCTGATTGCGAGTCATCTGCATTACTCCGTGGTTGCGCATGCGGAAGTACACAGATTGTCGTTGAGTCGAACGCGGCGCGGAAGGGGGCCGCAACGTCGAGAGCACTTTCAGCCGACCTCGTCATTTGTTAGCCGATGCAGTATGTTAGCCTGCGGCGCAGATCACGATTCGAAGAGCCGTGCAACGGTGAATTCAATTGGGAGTCAACATGACTTCGCACGATCGCTCAGGCAAGGAACCGACAAGCGACGACCAGCGGCCTAAGAGCGGCTTTGGGGGGCTGATCGCGATTTTGTTCGGTATCGTGATCGGCGTGTTGGTGGGCGTGTTCTATGGCCAGTCCATGTGGAAGGCCGCGGGCGGTCCGGCGCGGACGCTCCAGCGGCTGAACGACGTGAAGAAACAGAAAGAGCAGCGCATCACCGATCTCCAACAGCAAGCCGCCACGGCAGCCGATCATCAGAAAGCGGCTGAATTGCGAAAGCAAGCGGATCGGCTGCAAGGCCAAATTCCGAAAATCGAGGCAGAGATCGCACGGATTGCAGTTTTCGATCAGCAAGCTCGGGCCGACAAGCAGGCCGGCCGAGACGTGTTGGCGCGGACGTCATGGCAACTGATTCGCTTTTGCGGTGATCTGTTTCTGCAGGTGCTCAAGCTGCTGGTCATCCCGTTGGTCGTCACCAGCATGATGTGCGGCGTCACGTCGCTGGGTGACGTGCGCAAGCTCGGACGCATCGGCGGTTGGACCATTGGCTACTACATGGTCACCACGACGATCGCCGTGTTGATCGGGATCATGCTGGTCCAAGTCCTTCGCCCGGGCAAAGCGACCGACGACACATTTTCCTACAAAGACCCCAAGGTGCAGCAGCGCGAAGAGGTCACTACCGTCGACACCCTGCTGGGCGTCGTGTTGGGCGGCGAAAACGATCCCGGCGGCGGAATGTTTCCGGTGAATATCTTTCAGGCCGCCAGCAACACGAACGTACTGGCTTTGATCGTCTTCGCGCTGGTCTTCGGCGGCGCGTTGACGACGCTGGGCGGGAAGGGGCAGGTCGTGATTGACTTCTTTGTGGGAGCCAACGAAGCCGTAATGAAGATGGTACATCTGGTAATGCTGTTCGCGCCGGTCGGCATCTTCGGGCTCGTGGCGTTTAACATTGCCAAGAATGGCGGCGGCAGCGAATTCGGCGAACAACTGGGGCGGCTGGCGTGGTACGTAGCAACGGTGATCACGGGCTTGGCTCTGCACACGATGGTTCTAGGCGGGATCCTGGCGCTGTTCACGCGCCGCAATCCGTTTACTTACACTTACAATTTGCTGCGAGCTTTATTGACGGCGATGAGCACCGCTAGTAGTTCGGCCACGCTGCCGGTGACGATGGAATGCGTGGAAGTGAACAATGGGGTGTCGAATCGTAGCGCCAGCTTCGTGCTGCCGCTGGGGGCCACGGTGAACATGGACGGCACGGCGCTATATGAAGCCGTGGCGGCGATCTTCATCGCGCAATCGATGGATATCGATCTGAACACCGGCCAGATGGTCGTGATTTTTCTGACCGCCACACTGGCCGCCATCGGCGCCGCCGGAATTCCCGAGGCGGGCTTGGTCACGATGGTCATGGTCCTGACCGCCGTGGGCTTGCCCGTCGAAGGCATCGGCACCATCTTGGCCATCGATTGGTTCCTCGACCGCCTGCGAACGACCGTGAACGTCTACGGCGATTGCATCGGCGCGGGCGTGATCGATCGGATGGTCGTGGAGACGAGTTAGATGAACAATTACGAATTACGAATTACAAATTACGAAGGAAGAAAAGAGTTCCTAAGAAAGATCTTCCTCCGCATTCGTAATTCGTAATTCGTAATTCGTAATTATTTGAAAGGAAAGCGGCGGATCATGAAGGAGTCGTTCTTTATCGGCATGGCGGCGCTGGCCGTGATCGCGACCTGCGGATACTTTTTGTGGCTTGCGGGGCGCGCGTTTTACTCCATGTACAGCGATTGGAAGCTGGACAAAGAATTGATTGTAATTCGCGCCGAAAGTGACGTGCGGCGCAAGCAGAAGTCGGAGGACAATCAGCGGCGGCTGGACAATGGCTGCGTGCACGTGTTCGATCAGAGTTTCGGCGAGTTTCCGCCCGGCGTGTGCCGCAAGTGCGGGTTGGAACGCGAGCGGCCCAAAGGCGAGTGCGATCACGTCTGGCGCCGCGCCGAGGGTCCCGTGCCCGGCAGCTTCTGCGAGAAATGCGGCAAGAAATACGGCGGCCTCACCAGCGGCGGATCGAAGGCGAAAGTGTGACCTCGTTTAACCCGTAGCCGCAGGCGAGGGAATTTACTAACGCCGAAGCCGTCGTGACAGACGCCCTCGCCTGCGGCTTTTGAAGTTGCGCGTTTCAATTGATGGTAGCCGAATTCGCCAGAATTTGGACGGTCTTTTGTTGAACTCGAAAACCAAATTCTGGCGAATTCGGCTACAAATTGATGCTAGCGCAACTTCAAAACCTGCGGCTACGGGTTAAACGATGTGGGACGGATTGGCAATCCGTCCTACCGCAGTTGCTTACCCAACTCGGTATCCAATTCCCCGGCGTGGATGTTGCGGCTGAGGACTTTGCCCTGCTTGTCGATCAGCAGCATGGTCGGCAAGGTCAAGATTCCGAGTTCGTTGGCATACCGCCCTTCCAATCCGCCTGGTTCAAAGAGTTGCGGCCACGGCAGGCGATTGGTCTTTAGGTAATCGGCCAGCGTCGCAGCGTCGTTGTCCAAGCTGACGCCGATCAGTGAAAATCCCTGAGCCGCGTACTTGGCCTGCAGCCGCTTGAGGACCTCCAAATCCTGCTTGCACGGCTCGCACCACGTGGCCCAGTAATGGACCAGCACCATGCGGCCGCGGTAGACGTTCAGATCGACCGACGTGCCGTCAACCGCCTTGCCGCGCAGGTCGATTGATTTACCGACCGAATCCAATCGCCGCGCCGCGCCGGCCGCTTTCTGAGCCAGCGGCGAGGACGCGAAGTCGCTCACGATGCGCCCGTACCACTGTTTCGCCTCGTCCTCCTCGCCCGCAAATTCCTGGGCCAGCGCGAGCTGCAACATCGCCTCGGCTGCGTCGGGGCTCTTCGGATATTCGGCAACAAATGCCTTCAGACTCTCCAGCCACTGCTCCTGAATCTTCGCATAGTCGGCCATCGGCTGCTGCAGGCTCTGCGTGTACGCGGCCGTCATGTAGCGGAATTTTACATAGCCCGCTAGTTCGACGTTGCGTGGATCCTTTGCCAGTTCGTCGTGCAGCGCCGTCAACCGCCGGCCGCCGTCGGCAAACGCGCCGCTCTGCATGGCCGCGCTGACGATGTCCGCAAATTGTCGAATCCAATTGGCGCGCTGCTCGGCGTCGTTCGACGCGGCGATCAGTTGCTCCATTACGTCCGCACGCCGAGCATGCAGATCGGCGATTTGCTTGTCCGTCGTCGCCTTCGCCAGTTCCCTGTCGAGCTGTTCGAATTCGGCCATCAGCTTCTGCGCCGCGGCGCTGATGCCCGTCTCCGGAACACCTTCAACGTCCGGACGGCTGACCAGAGAAGCTTGGAAGAAGAAGCCGGTCGGCGCGGCGCTGGCCTGAGCGTCAAGCAAATTCTTCGGCAGATCGATCAGCCGCCACGTTTCGTCCACGCGGATCATCGTGCCGACCGAGACTTGTGCGTGCTTGCCATCGGTCTCGACGACGGCCGCCACATTTTCGTACACGATCAGATCCTTTGTCGCACCGTCTGCACCCGCTGGGACGACGCCGGGCTGAGTGCCGCCGAAATGAACCCAATCGGACCGACTGCCAACGATCTGTTGCAAGCGGGCCAGTTCCTTAAAGCCGCCGCTGGCGTTGCCCAATTTGGCAGCCACATCCTTGGTTTGTTTTTCGCCCAGCCCCAGCGAACTCAGTTCGGTGGGCGTGAGCAGCAGCCGTTCGAAACGTGCCGCGTCGCGATCACGCAATGCAGCGACCAATTCGGCCGTAGCCTCTTCCGCAGAGATGGCTTTCCAGGCGTCGATCCGCCCGTCTTCGTCGCGGTCCAAGCCCCAACGAATCCCGGCCGTTCCCAGCCAACGATACTGGTCCGCCTTGCCGTTGAAGTTGCTGTCGATGTCCCGGTATACCTCGACGCCGTCTTTGTAGTAGCACCATTGATCGACTTTGTTGTCAGCGTTCGTATCCAGGAACCGCCGCAACAGCCGGCCCGATTCGGCCTTGACGATCCACCCCGCGATGCCTTTCAACGCTGCCGCTTCGACGGTGCACTTGTTGACATCCGCTTCCGCCGGCCGTTCGTACGTTGCGTCGGTCTGAATGGGCGCCAATTGCAAAGCCTGAGCCGCGGTCGGCGTGGCTGCCTGAACGGGGGCGGAGAACAGAAGAGAAGAAGTCAGAATTGCAATCGGGAACAACTGTCGAGTCGAGCGCAGCATGGGGTCGATTCCTCTCGTCAGATCCATGAACAAATCGGGACGGTAGCTCTCTCTATTTTTCGGATTGGCGGGCGCAGTGACGTGATGAATTTGGGCAAAGTTTTCCGATTGTAGCGCCAACAGATACCCCGCCTGCTGACAACCGATATACGGAAAACGGCAAAACTCATCCAGTCCAACTGAGTCGTCGAAAGAAATCCGGATTCTTCCGTTCGTTTAACCGCGTTTAACGGTCGCGGTTAGACGCGGTTAAACGACTTACCGACAGGAAAGAAAAATTCTTAAAATTTTCAAAGATAGCTTGCAAATGATTTTACAAGGGTTATAGTGGGTCCGGCGGAAAGCAGGACCCGTCGCAAGGTGATTCTCCATGATTTCCATCTACCTGGTTTTTCCCAGCGCGACAACGCGGACAGATCAAGTTACAATGTCCGTTGCCTATCTGCCTGTCGACATTCTGTTTCATATCCTTTTTCTGGAGATCTTTTATGGATCGAGACCCTCTATTTCTGCCACGGCGAAGTGGGTTTACCCTGGTTGAGTTGCTGGTGGTCATCGCCATCATCGGCATTTTGGTAGCACTGCTGTTGCCGGCTGTGCAAGCGGCACGTGAGGCGGCGCGCCGCACCGAGTGCGTCAACAACCTGAAGCAAATCGGTTTGGCCCTTCACAACTTTCACGACACGCAGCGCGGCCTGCCGCCACTGCACACCGGTAACCATCGACCGGCGTTCTTTCAGTTGATCATGCCCTATGCCGAACAGCAGAACATGTACGACATGCTCAACGGTGGAAATGCCGGCGGTACGAAGACCCGTTTCGGCAACGACATGGATTGGAACTGGGACCGTTTGAATACGACGGAAAAGAACGCGCTGTCGTCGGTCAAGCACATGACCTGCCCGTCGCGGCGGAGCGGCATTCAAATGAAGCCTTCCAGTACGCAGCGTGGTCCGCTAGGCGACTATGCGGTGGTCTTTCTTTATCGTGAAGTCACCGACAGTGCCAGTGAAGATAACTGGTGGGGACACTACGAGCCCTGTGATAACAACCACGTGAATCGTCAACGTGGCGCGATCCGACTATCCGTGGCCAATTGCGCTGTCAACTATCCGCAGCGCGCCGAAAGTTGGAGGCCGCGGGACACGTTTTCGCGGATCACCGACGGGACCAGCAACTGCTTTATCGTCGGCGAGAAGCACATTCGCATCGACGAACTAGGGCAGTGCTGTAGCGAATCCAGGAACGACGGGAGCTATCTATATAGCACCGGCAGTTGGCGCGAATACAACGTCGCGGCCAATATCCGCCACCGCATGGGAAAGGGACCGCAGGATAAGGGCAATAACGCCGACCCGGCTCGTGACGTGGGTTTCGGAAGTTGGCATCCCGGCATCTGTCACTTCCTCCTTGGAGATGGCAGCGTGCGAGGTGTCAGCATCACCACCTCGCGGGATATCATGCGCCGACTGGGCCACGCGGGCGACGGATTTACCGTGGAATTACCATAATCTCACCAATTGCATTTTAGGCGGACCACCGGTTACAATCGGTGCCGGTGGTCCGCCTATCTTTTTGTTGCCACCGGCCTGTGGTCTTTGTGAGAGAATTCTTTTTAGGAGGTTGCTTCATGCGAACTATTGCGTTGATGGGAATGTTCCTTGCGGGCACTATGTCCCTGGCCGTATCGGGGTGCGGGGGCGGCGACGTACCCACGTACCGTGTGAGCGGTACCGTAAAATTCAAAGATGGTTCGCCGCTGACCAAGGGAACCGTGTTCTTCGATGGCGACGCGCACAGCGCGAACGGTCAAATCGGTGAAGACGGCAGCTATTACTTGGGCAGTTTTTCGCAAAGCGATGGCGCTCCGGTTGGGACCTACAAGGTGTACATCGGCGGCGACGCCGCGGGCAGCGGATATGTTGACCTCGAGGCCGGCGACAAAGCATCCGGAGGTCCGTTGGTCGCCAACAAGTACCTGAGTGCAGAAACCTCCGGACTGACGTTCGAGGTAAAGGCCCAAAGCAATGAATTCAACATCGAGGTCGAGAAACCGAATTAACCGTCGCTGTTCGCGCGTCCATGGTAGCTGTCGGAGCAATTCCGCTACGAGTCACTCGGATTACCGCACCTTGTCGCGGAACGGGTTGAAGTGCATATAGTTCCAGTGACGATACAGTTCGTTCGACTGCAGCAGTTCCGCATGACTTCCTTGTGCGTGCAATTGACCGTCGTGGAACAGATAGATTCGGTCCAGCCACCGCAACGTCGCCAGCCGGCCAGGTAACAAGATCAAGGTGCGGCTCTCCGCCGTTGCGTGCAGCGCCTGGTCGACAATCGCCGCCCCCGTTTCGTCGATGCCGTGCTGCAGTTCTTCGACGACCAACAGCGACGGCTCGCGCAGCTCGGCCCGTGCCAGCGCGATCAGGAAGGCTTGCCAGTCGGTCAGGTGATCTCCGTGCGAACCGATCACCGTCTCTAGACCTCGTGGCAGTTGTTGAATGAAATCGTACGCCTTGATTTTGCGCGCCGCCTCGGTCACCTGCAGGACGCTGTAACGCGGATCTCCACAGGCGATGTTATTGGAAACCGTGCCGGTGAAGAGCAGTCCGTCGGCGGCTACCAACAGAGCCTGCCGGCGAAGTGAATCGATCGTGGCGTGATGCAAGTCGACGCCATCCAGTAACACGCGCCCGGCGGCCGGGTCGTAATAGCGAACAAACAAGCCGGCGAGCGAAACGGCCGTCTGCGGATCGGTCGCCACCAACCCGATCTTGCCACCCGCGGGAATCGTCGCCGACACGTCGCTCAGGACCTTATGCCCGTTGCGGTCGGCCAGTGTAATGTGGTCGAGTTGAATATCCTTTTGCAGCCGCAGCACCGGCCGGGCGTGGGCCACTTGCGTGACGCTCGGCTCACGTTGCAAGTAGCGGAAGATTTCGTCGGCCGCGTCCGCAACTGCCTTGCGGGTCTTTGGCAGGCGGATCAACCGCGAGGCCGGAAAATACGCACAAATCAGCGACGCGGCCCACACGACGCTCTCGGCGATCGTCATCCGCGGCGGATCGTCCACGATGTTAAAGCCAATCACCATGATCAGCAGCGAGACGCCGGCCAGCACCATCAACAGGATCAGCGGAGTGACCATGACCGTGCTGGTGTATGAATGCAAGGCGTGTGCTCGATACTCACGCAGTCCGGCCTCGAACGGCGCACCCGGTTTGTCGTGCAACGAATAACCGGTCGCGAGCGACGTCAGCCGCATGTCTTCCACCAACAGCTCGTGACGAGTTTCCGCGTGATCGGCCCAATGTTCGGCTCTCGCTCGGCCCAGTTGCCGCAGCCGGTTGCCCGCCATCCAAATGATCACGGCAACCAGCACTGCCAACAGTGTCAGCAGCGCGTTCACCATCACCGCCAACAATAGCAACGCCGCGACCGCCACCCAGCCGCGCGCATTGGCACGCCAGTAAGTCACCATGCCTTGTCGCACCGCTTCAACTTTATCGGTGAACAGTTCCTCGGGCCGCGATCGGCTCGCACCCAGCAGATCGCTGGAACCAAGCCGAAACGCTTGTGCGTGGATGTCGGACTTCAATTGCGAGGCGACGCCTAACGCGGCTCGATGCACGACGCCATTGAGCACGATCAGACTGAGCGACTCCAGCAGCGACAGGAACAAACCCAAACCTGTCAGCCACAGGAGACAGTAATCGCTGCGCCCAAAGAACGGCCAACGGAACGTTTTGCCGTCAACGAAACATCCCAACGGCCAACCGCCGGTTGCGGCTGTCGATTCGCGCGCCACCAATAAGTGCACGGCCACACCGAGCACTAACACCAACAGCGGAATCAAGAGTGCCGAACATGCCGCACCAATATTCAGCGAGATTCGGCCTAACCGGCCGGCGCCAGACTGGCGCACTTTGTCGAAAGAGGACCCTTGCATGGAACGGCTTCCCGGTGGTTGCGCAATAGTCGAGTAGGTCTGGTTCGGGAAGCACGTCGCCGCCGCTATGCCAGATCTCGATCCTCGAACATCACCAGGGCCAGCAACATGGCGATCGTGCCGTACAATAAACAGTATAACAAGGACCAGCCCAAATAGTCATAAGGAACTTCGGCCCCGGCTGCGATTGCGGCCTGAATATTGAAGTGGTCTAGCACGGGAAAAACGGTTGCAATGAGTTGACCGACAAAGGTCACCAGTTCAAATTGCTTTTGGACGACCGACGACTGCACCATCAGCGGCGTCAAATGGCCTAACACATAAATCGCCAACGATATGATGAAGTTAGGCAGCATCGGCAACCGGGTCGAAATCGCGACGCTGATCGCCGCCAGCACAAGCGTTTCCATGAATGCCAACGCTAAACCCGGCACAATCCGAATCATTTCTAGGTGACATAGTTGCCAAGTCGCTTCGGTCGAGCCCTCGCGCCCGTCGTAAATCGGCTTGTAAGCCACCACAACCAAAAACACGGCGCCTAATAGCACAAAAAGCACCGCCACCGCCCAACCGATTCCAAAAAACTTACCCAGGATAAAATCACGTCGGCTGATCGGCTTGGAGAGCACGGTGAGCGCCGTCCGTCCTTCGATCTCCTCGGACACCGATGTGCTCGCGGCCCACACCGCCAGGAAGATGCCCAACACCATAATCATCGTCAGCCCCGAGTCCTTGAGCATCTTGATGTCCGAGCCGAGCGTGAAGTATGGGATGTAGATGAAGGCCACCAACAGGACGGCGCCAACAATCACCATCAGCATGAACATCGGCTGCGCGATTTCCGATTTCGAAGTCGAGAGCGCCACGGCTGACAACTTCGGCAGCAGAGTTCGTTGCAAGACGTACAAAAGAAAAACGACGACCACCGCCAAAGCCGTGATCGGAACTGCCGCGACTTCAGGATATATAGGAGCAGTGTCGACCGTCATATCCAATTTGGCCGGCCGGTCGCCGAAGTTGCGAACGTACAGCTTTGAGATAATGTCCTCGTCGCTCAGACTCGATTGGCCGGAGCCGCGCAGCCATGTGACTTCCTCGTTTGCGGGCACGTCGAGAATCTGCTCCGACGCGGTCTCCGTAAAGGATATGACTGAGAGCTGAAGCGTTTGGTTGCTCTTTACGACCAGCTTGTAAAGCTCCTCGCTGCGAATCGACACATCGATTGTTTGATCGACCATCGTCGCTGATCCCCGTGCTGCGATATCTGGCGCAGCGGACGGCTCGATGGTGAACTCATAGTTTTGCGTACCAGCGAATGGCAAACGAGGCAGCGATCGCAAAATGTCAATCCGGTCGCGTGGATTTACCGCCAGCGCTCCGACGATGCCGAAAACTGCAAACACGAGCGTGACGATCGTGATCGGCCACAATGCTCCCTCGCGCAGCGTCATCGGTACCTCGAGCACTGCGCGGCGCGAGACCAATGCAATCAACGCCGACGGTACGGCCAATGCGGCGATGGCGATTAGAATCAGCGAGGGGAACAACACCGACAGCGCCGCGCCGGCCCCTTGCTGCAACCATACACCGCGCGCGACCCACAACGGGTACGGCAGCGAGATGATGACAAGCACGACGCCCAGCACGACGGCGACCTTATTGCGCAGCTTGCGATTGTCCGCGAGTGTTCCCAGAAAAGGAATGCAGGACAGAGCCGCGGCGATACCCCACACGGCCAACAGCACGATCAGCCCGGCCAATGCGCCCAGCCCCAGAATCCAAATCGGGGTCAGCCAGAAATTCATCCAAGGTTCGACGGCCAGAAGACTCAGTTGGCTCATGGGCTGATTGTTCGTTCTAGTGCTGCTGGAATTGTTGCTAGCGGGAACATCGCTGCCCGCCTTACGATGAACACCCGGAAAATGTTCGTCCTGCCCCGCTGACCTCCGCCGTACGATCCATCTTCGTTTAACCCGTAGCCGAAGGCGAGGAGGGCACCACCTCGCCTTCGGCTACGGGTTAAACGAAATTCAAAAGCGAACCTCGAAGCCGTCAAATTCACCTGTAAGCGTCTTGTGCTCCACGTGCGTATCTCGAATGTTGCCGCTCATGGCGTTGGCCACGTCGGCTAAAAACTGCTCGACTTCTCCCGCCTTGCCTTCGACCACGATTTGCACTCGGCCGTCGGGCAGGTTGCGGACGAATCCGGTAACTTCGTGGCGGCGAGCGATGTTGCGCGCCGTATAACGAAAGCCCACGCTTTGTACGCGGCCCCGATAATGGACTTCTCGGCGTTCAGCGCCCGACGATTCGGTCACGGACAAGGCTACCTCCGCCGCCCGTTCCGCGTCCGCGCGGCCAATCGAAGAATTCGTCGGCGGTCACGGTGCACAACAGGCTCGTTCAGTATAAAATCGCGGGATGCAGCGTGCTAGCCATCCATCGCAACCCGATGCGTGAGCGAGGGGATGCCGGTAAACTTCCTCGCTTACGCTTCGGGTTACGATGTGAACGCCGCTGTCGTGAATTATCGCGTTGACCCGTTTTGGAAAGGTCCCTATAATCCCCGCCCCGTGCTAAGGAGGGCACTTCTGTCGGCTTGATGCGCGAAAGTACGTCGGGCCAAAGACAACAGGGAAGTGAAACTCCGGCCGTGGCGTTGATGGGACTTTTCCCGCAGTCCTTTGGCCACAGGAGTCGCCGGTGTCTTTGGGAACGGCTTACGACACCAAAGAGCAGGTCCGTCAGGCAATCGACATTGTCGATCTGATCAGCAGTTACGTCGAGCTGCGCCGGCAGGGCCGCGGCTACGTGGCGCTTTGCCCGTGGCACGACGATTCTCGTCCCAGTCTGCAAATCAATCCCGATCGCCAGTCGTGGAAGTGCTGGGTCTGCGACATCGGCGGGGACATCTTTAGCTTCGTAATGCAGCGCGAAGGCGTCGAGTTTCGCGAAGCCTTGGCGATGCTTGCCGATCGCGCCGGGATTTCGCTCGCCCCCGCGCAGCAGCAAGCGCCGGTCAAACCGGGAAGTCCCGACGACAAACGAACGCTGTACCAAGCGATGGCGTGGGCCGAGAAGCAGTTTCACGACTATCTGTTGCGCGGCGCGGACGCGGAATCCGCACGAAAGTATCTCGAAACGCGCGGCATTACGCGCGACAGCATCGACCGCTTTCACTTGGGCTTCTCGCCCAACGCCTGGCAGTGGCTGCTGGATCGTGCACGCTCGACGCCGTATTCCGCTAAATTGCTCGAAGCCGCCGGGCTAGTGATTCGCAGTGAAACCAGTGCCAAGTACTACGACCGCTTCAAAGGCCGCGTCATATTCTCGATCCGCGACACGCAGCGGCGCCCGATTGCTTTCGGCGGCCGCGTGTTGCCCGAATTCGCCAAAGAAGAGGAATCCCGCACCGGCCGCACGCCCGCGAAATACATCAATTCGCCGGAAACGCGGCTGTTTTCCAAGAGCGACAATCTCTACGGGCTGGACTTGGCCCGCGACGTGCTCGGCAAGATGCCGCAGAATCAGAAGAACGTGATCGTCATGGAGGGCTACACCGACGTCGTG
>JBGTKH010000235.1:0-5578 GCA_041744735.1 Pirellulaceae bacterium
CCGAGCGTAAAGTCGAAATCCTGCGACTTGTAGCTGCCTCGAATGAGCGAACCATTGCCCGACTGGTAGTCGTTTGCCGTGCGGGCACCATAGCTGGCGCGAACGCCCCAGTTGCCCGCTCCGACTTCGGCCACCTGGCGCCCATAAAAGCCCTGACCGTTTTCATCGTAGTTGAATACGGTGCGATAAGCTGACACGACATCCCCGCAGCACGAACGAATCGTGGGTGCGGTAACGACGTCGATAAAGGCGAGCCCCGGTCCGTACATGGCCGAGTACGGACCCTTGATGACAATCACATCGTCAATGATTCCCGAATCAATCTTGCTGACGATGGTATCCAAATCCCAGCGCGCCGCGAGCCAATTGCCGCCGTCTAACTGCGTGTAGATCTGACGCGATTGATAACCGCGAATGTGCGGATCGGTAGCCACGGGGCGGCGCCACAGAGAAATGCCCGAGGCGGTCGGTGAATCCAGCAGGATCGTACCAACGTCGCGCGTGGAACGCACGACCGCCTGTTCGCCGCCGGTCACGAGGTCAGCGGGGGCTCCAGCTCCGGCAGTTTCCGTGTGCGACGGCGAGGCGTTTTCCAGACCTAGATCGAAGTTGCCAAAGGGGCTGAAGGCCACGGTGGTGACGGGGGCCACAGGGGCGATGGGCTGTTCGGGTTCGGGCGGGGGTTGCGTTTCAACGAGGTAGCCGTCGACGAAACGTACGGTCCCTTGCGAGGCCGGCGACGGACGCCTGTCTTCCATTTCGCGCGACTCGGCCGCGGGGGCGATTTCCTCGGCTGCGCGTATCACCGGCAGGTATTGGCCACGAGCCGTTGGGATCGACGCGGCGGTTATGACGGCCACGACGGTCAGCGGCATCATACGGCAAATTTGAATTCTCCAGCGCATAATAATTCTCTCCTTAGAATCACTTGTGACCGAATTCCCAGACGTTCGTCCTTAACTGGCCGTACGTTGTGTAGTGACTGAATCGGTACGCCAGTGGGTGGGAAAACACATGGGACACCCAATTTGTGGGACATTTGGGTTACCGAAACAATGCCGCTCGTTTGCCGTGTGACGGCCATGCGGGTTGTAGCGGGCGATGGCGCGAACCGTTTCAACACTAGTGCATTGTCAAACCTGAAAAGTGGGGTAAGCATCCTGCTTGCCAACACGATTTCCACCGTTAGACGCAAGCTGGAAGCTTACGCCACGTAACCTGCCGATCCCAAAATTAAACTTTGACAAAGCACTAGGGTTTGCCGCGGGACGGAATCTCGCTGTACAGGTGTCGGTTGGGGACCCGTGCTGGACATGTACGGGATGAGGCTCGGTGGTTCGCCGTGTTTTGTCCGCCAACAATTTTCCGCCCAACGGGTTGCATGGAGCCACGGACAACGAGAAAATGGCGGCGATCGGATCGGAACGATTCACGCCTCGCCTGCTTCAAAGGGAACGCGAAAATGCAATACTCCACGTGCCATGCGAAAGTTACTGTGTCCAATGATGTCTGCCGTCGCGGTCGCCTGTTCTTAGGCGCGCTGCTGTTCACGTTCGCGATCGGCATGCCCTGCCTCGCGCGTGCTCAGGTTCCCGGCAACGCCGGGGCGAAGACCGTGGGGACACAGTCCTGGGCCGTTCTGATCGGCGTTGAGAAGTACCACCGGGCCACGCGGCTGCGGTACACGATCAGCGACGTGGAACAGATCGCTCGCACGTTACAGGCGCGAGGCGGTTGCCCGGCGGAAAACATTCTCAAGATCGTCGAAACCGAAAGCAATCCGCGTTTTCAGCCACTGCGAAACAGTCTGGCCGCCGAATTGCCGCGGTTCCTGGCCAAGCCAGCGGCCGGGGACACCGTGCTGATTTATTTCAGCGGCCACGGCTTTCGCGGTCCCCGTGACGGCAAGCTCTATCTGGCCCCTATCGACTGTGATCCGGCCGCTCCAGAGGAGACCGGGATTTCGGTCGAGTGGCTGCGCGGCCAACTGGCCGGCTGCAAAGCCGAATTCAAATTGCTCGTGCTGGACGCGTGTCATGCCGGCAGCGAAAAAGGTGACGACGACTCGCGCAGCGTGGCTGCCAAGGACTTGGGGGCTCCATTCGAAGGTGTGGAGGGTGTCGTGACGTTGGCCAGTTCAACAAGCGAAGAGAAAAGCCAGATTTGGGAAGAGAAACAGCAGTCCTTGTTTTCCTACTGGCTGAACCAAGGACTCAAGGGACACGCCGACCGGGATGGAAACGGCGAGGTTGATATCGATGAACTATACAAATACGTCAATCGCAATGTGATAAAAACCGCGGAACTCTTTTTTCCGAATCCGCAAAATCCGGTACGGATCATCCGCTCGGATACGAAGGGTGTGCCGGTGGTGATGCACTTGACGCCGCAAAGTCTCAAGCAAGTCTTGGATGATATGGCCGAGCGGTTGGCCTGGAACATGCAAGAAGGTGGCACGCCGCGGATTGGCGTGTTGGAGTTTACTAACGTGAACGCAGGGGGAGAATCGCTCGGAACGGACTTCGGCATGTTGGGGCGATATTGTGCGGAAGAGTTGGAGCACCGGTTGGCGGATTACGGAGACGGCAAATTCGCGGTGGTCAGTCACCGCTTGCTCGAAAAGGCGTTGCAGACCAAGGATTTTCGCGTCGAGGCCATTGGTGCCCCCAATGCGCTGCGCGAACTTTCTGAAAACGTTCCCGGCGGCGGCCTGCCCGCGGTGGCGTTCGGCAAGCTTCGCAACCGCATGGGCCGGACCGTGAACTTGCAATGCGAATTGCTGGCCAGCGACAGTTATGATCAACTCGGCTACGCGGCGGGCACCGCGGTCTTGAACGAGTCGGAATGGGCGATGCTTGGCCGCAGCGCACAGGTAAAGCCCGATGATCGAACGCTCGTGGGAACGACGAGCGACGATGAAGCGGCGGCCCAAGCGCGCGCCGATCAAGTCGTCCGGCGATTGGACGAGCGCTCCCAGGGCCAGCATCCGCTTTCCGACCCGAATTTTCCTTATCGTGTCAAAATCATGGTCGACGGGAAAGAGCGGCGCGGAGAATTTCGCGACAACGACTATATCGTGCCCCTGCAGCAAGGCGAGGTCTATCAGATTTGGGTCGAGAACCGCGGTGGCAACCTCGTGTTGATGCGTTTGCTGGTCGATGGTCTGAACACGTTGCCGGAAAAGGAAACACTCGACGGCAAGGAGACTCTGGTCATCGCCAAACGGGTCAACTTGGATGAGGCGCGGCCCTGGGTACTCGATCCGAAGTTTGGGACCAGATTTGCCATCCGCGGCTTTTTCGAAGACACGGGCGCCAGCGCCCCTCGAAGAGAGTTTAAGGTCGTTGACGCGCAAGACTCCGTCGCCGCCCGACAGCGCTTTACCAGCCAACTGGGGATGATCACCGCTGCGTTTTATAAGCCGGACGCCACCAACCGCTCGGTCGGAACAGGCGTTGGCAAGCTGGGCAACGAAAACGTCAAAATCGATTCCCATGGATACGTCCCCGGGAACCTCGAGGCGGTCGTACATCTCCGATACGCTGAACCGGACGCGCTGAAATAAGTTTCCCGTAGCCGAAGTCGTGAGACTTCGGTTTTTCCCGCACCACCGAAGTCTCACGACTTCGGCTACGGGACGACAAATGCTACCGCTCGCCTAACGACGCTCCGCCAAGCCACTCGCCAAACCACGTGCACGATTCAGTCCGCATGATTCAGTCGGCTGATCGGCTCCCGTCCGTACTGAGCGACATCGCGCGTTCCCGATCCAGCGCGGCCTGTGTAGGTTGTCCGAGTTGTTCATTGATCTGCGCGCGGTTGACAAGGGCGGTTGCCAGCAAGTCGTCGTGGTCTGTCGTCTCCAAGAGTTCGATGGCTTCGGTGAGCGCGGCGTGGGCGCGCTCGTAATGCTCCTGCTTCAAATTCAACTCGGCCAAGCTGAGGTAACTCACAGCGCACGCGCGCAGGTAGCCAGCGTCCGTTGGGTGTTTCTCCAGCAGTTGTCGCCGGCAATGTAGAGCCTTCTCGAACTGCGACGTCGCGGTGTCCAAGTCGCCCGCCCGCTGATCGAGCCACGCCAAATTGTCGTATACGCCGGCCAAGCGAATCAGGTACTCGGAAACATCGGCGTGCTGCTTTGCCAGACGCTCGAAAATCCGGTGGGCCTGATCGAACGTTTGGCGCGCCAAGTCGGGTTCGTTCCGGGCCAATTGGAGCGATCCCAAATTGTTCAGACTGGCGGCAAGGTTGCTGCTGAATTCCGTGACGGTCGCAGAGGTCTTGGCAATCGCGTCGTAGATGCCAACGGCAGCTTGGTAATGCGTTTCCGCATCTTCCAGCCGGCCCAGATCCTGGTACAGACCGGCGAGGTTGTTGTGCGTGGATGCCAGATCGCTTTGATACTCCGGCACCTCCGGATGCTCGCCCGCCAGACGCTCCCGGATGGAGAGGGCCTGAAGATGAGCGGCTTCGGCATCGGCCCGGCGATTCCACTTGCGATACAGGACTCCCAGATTGTTGTGAGAAAGGGCGATGGCGTGTTGGTACTCCGGCTGCTTGGGATGGCGGTCGGCAAGTTCGCTCCACAGGTTCTGCGCGGTGTGATATTTTTGTTCGGCCTGTTCAAACGTGCCGGGCTTGTCGTACAACATCGCGAGGTTGTTGTAACACTTAGCAAGCGCATCTTGATACTGACTAGCGTTAGTCGAGTTGCGACCAAGTTCCGTATAGTGTTCGATCGCCGCGTTCCACAACCGTTCGGCCGAAGAAGTTTGGTTCCGGTCTCGATGGACGATCGCGAGCCGATGTTGGCTGTCGGCCAGCACGGCGATTGCCTCCGGCAGTTCGGGAGCGCGGGCGAGAAGCCGCTGACCGATTTCCATCGCGCGTTGGTGCGCTGCTTCCGCTTCGGTGTGTTCGCTGGTGTCGCGATACACGCTGCCCAGTCGGTTGTGGCATTCGGCCAAGAGCAGTTGGCGCGGGGTGTCACCGCCGGTGTGTTCGGGAGCATCTTCGAGTATGCGAATCGCACGCCGGTAGTAATCAATCGCCGACTGGGTTTCTCCCAACTCGGCGGTGACCTTGGCCAGCAAACTATAAGCTCGCGACTGTTCGGCTAGGAGTTCCGCATCGTCGCCCCGCTGCTCAACGAAGACGTCGTAGAAACGCCGGCCCGCATCGAGCAGTTCGCGCCGCAGCGGTTCCAAGCCGCGGGACTTTAACCGGGGGTCTTCACTCCACTGGTTCAGAAACGTGTACGCGGCGTCGCGGGCCATCTGCAGGTTCTGCTGCGCCTGTTGCTCGTTCCGCTCGGCAACGCGGCGCAGCCGCGCCTCGCGAATCTGCGCGGCCGTCGCCACGGCAGCAATGACGATCAACAGACCGACCGCCAACACGACCAAGTTGGCCACGACCGGCTTGCGGCGTCGCCAGCGCAACAAACGGCCCAACGGGCCGAGCGGCCGGGCTCGAATCGGCTCGTTGTTCAGTTCTCGCCGCAGTTCGTCGGCCAACTCTTCCGCCGAACCGTAGCGTCGTTCGGGTTCCTTGGCCAAGCACTTCAAACAAATCGTTTCCA
>JBGTKH010000236.1:0-6999 GCA_041744735.1 Pirellulaceae bacterium
CCCCGGCGAGAGCCGGTGGGAGTGCCACTTTTCAACCTAGCAGACAATCGCCCACGACATCGAAGCCCCCGGCGACAGCCGGTGGGAGTGTCACCTTTCAACCTAGCAGACAAGCGCCCACGACATCGAAGCCCCCGGCGAGAGCCGGTGGGAGTGTCACTTTTCAACCTAGCAGACAATCGCCCACGACATCGAAGCCCCCGGCGAAAGCCGGTGGGAGGCGTCGCTCCCACTGCCTAGGTGAAACGAGTGATGCTCCCACCGGCTTTCGCCGGGGGCTTCTTGTTGTGACTAACGGCCAATGTTAGGTGAGAGAGTGATGCTCCCACCGGCTCTCGCCGGGGGCTTCTTGTTGTGACTAACGGCCAATGTTTGGTGAAAGTGTGATGCTCCCGCCGGCTTTCGCCAGGGGCTTCTTGGTTTCAAAAGGAATTCGTTTCGGATAGACTATCGGACGGGGCAATTGTCTTCGGAAACTAGCTGGAGGACCAAACGTGGAACGAGGTCAAAGACTGCCGCTGTGGCAAACGCGGCGGGCTTTTTTGGGGAATGCGACGACGGGGTTGGGTTCGCTGGCAATGTTGTCGTTGCTGAACCCGGCATTGCTGCGCGGCGGTGAATCCGCGGTTGCTTCGCGCGGCGTCATGAATCCGCTGCATTTTGCACCGAAAGCGAAACGAGTCATCTTTCTGTGCATGGCGGGCGGACCGTCGCATTTGGAGACGTTTGATTACAAGCCGGAACTGGCTAAGCTCGACGGGCAGCCGATGCCCGAGTCGCTCACCGCCGGTCAACCGATCGCTCAGCTTCAAGGTCAGAAGTTGCGTTGCTTGGCGCCGCAGTTTCCGTTCGCTCACTACGGCAAATCGCGACAGCACATCAGCAGCGTCTTGCCGCACATCGCCACGATTGCCGACGACATCTGCATCGTCCGCTCGATGGTCACCGAGGCGATCAATCACGACCCGGCTCACACGTTTATGAATACCGGCACGACGATCTCCGGCCGGCCGAGCATGGGATCGTGGCTCACGTACGGCCTGGGCAGCGAGGCCGAAGATCTGCCGGGCTTCGTGGTGCTCACGTCCGAAGGGGGCCGCAACCCGCAGCCGATTTCGACTCGCCAATGGCACAGCGGCTTCCTGCCCGGCCAGTATCAGGGCGTGCTGTTTCAATCCAAAGGCGACCCGGTGCATTACGTTGGCAATCCGCGCGGTGTGAATATGGACCGGCAGAGCGACGTGGTGGGCGCGGTCAACAGTTTGAATTCGCTGTACGACCAAGTGGCTCGTGACCCAGAAATCGCCACGCGCATCTCGCAATACGAACTGGCGTTCAAGATGCAGACCGGCGTGCCGCGGCTGGTCGATCTATCGGACGAATCACAGCAGACGCTGGACATGTACGGCACACAAGGCTGCGACGGCTCGTTCGCGTCGAATTGTCTGCTGGCCCGGCGGCTGGCCGAGCGCGGCGTGCGGTTCATTCATCTCTATCATCGGGGCTGGGACCATCACAATGATTTGCAGATGTTCATGGAGATGTGTTCGGGCTACACCGACAAGGCATCGGCCGCGCTGATCACCGATTTGAAACTCCGCGGAATGCTCGACGAGACGCTGGTGATCTGGGGCGGCGAATTCGGCCGCACGCCGATGTCGCAGGCGGGCAAGGGCAAGCACTTGGGACGCGATCACCACATGAAAGGATTTTCGATGTGGCTGGCCGGCGGCGGTATCCAAGGAGGCGTCACTCACGGTGCCACCGATGACTTCGGCTACAACGCCGTGGAAGACATTGTGCATGTCCACGATTTGCACGCCACGATGCTGCATCTGCTGGGCATCGACCACGAGCAATTGACCTACCGCTATCAAGGGCGAGATTTTCGGCTGACCGACGTCAGCGGCAAAGTCGTCCGCGAGATTCTTGCGTGATCGCCGGCTCTCGTAACCCGAAGCGTAAGCGAGGCAATCGGCTGTAATCGTTTCGCAGCCCTCGCTTACGCTTCGGGTTACGATTCTCATTTTCCGGCACAAATCGTCGCGCAGCTCATATGACTGGCGCGTCGGGTTAGTGACGCCCCGCTATCACGCGGCAACGCAGCAGTCAGCAGCTTGACCAAACGTTCGCGGGCCGTAGCATTCTGTCGTATCGAGGCGCAACGCACATTTCGCAACGAATCTCGTAAGGACTAGCGCATGCATGCCATCGTTCTCGCAGCCGCACTATTTTGCAGCCACGCGGCTGACGCCGATGTAGAAGACGGCACGTTGTTGTTCTTGACTCACAGCAATCGCGTGGTCCAGTACTACACCGATTCAGAGATCACGCACGTCGCCGTCGTGATGAAACGCGAGGGCCAGCCGTTTGTCTACGAAGCCACGCCGGGCGAAGTGCGGCGAGTGGCACTGGCCGACTATTTTGAAGAGATCGCCGCTTTGAATGAGCAGCGATCCAAGCCGACACAGGTGTGGTTAATGCGGCCAGCGAGGCCTTACTCGCCCGAACAGATCGCGTCTATGCAATCGTATCTCGATTCGCAACTCCAGCGCCGCTATAGCGTGCGCGGCTACGTGCGCAACAAACCTTCCGACGGGATTCATTGTGCCGAGTTAGCGGCCAATGTCTTGAATCGAACAGCTCGCACGGATTTCGAGAAGTGTTATGATATGAGTCCGGGAAGGCTGGTGGCTGCGGTCGATTCGTTGCATCAACCCGCCGAGGAAATCGCCGTGACCCGCCAGCAACCCAAGCCGTCGTGGTGCGAGCGGGCTTGGAACGATTGGCTGGATTTCAAAACGTGGTGCTCGTGGTCTTGCTACGAGACGTGGATGTTCTGCCGATAGTTGACATGGAGCATTGGCCATGGGATACGACAGAGAGGACTCGTCGTCCACAACGTCGATCGTGATCGGCGTGCTCGTCGGTCTGGTGGTTATTGTGGGCCTCTGTGGAGGTCTGCTCGTATTCGGCGGACTGTTTTTCTATACAAGCCTTGAAAGTCAGCCCATGCAGATTCAGATCGAACCCCAAGCAACCGAGCAGGCGGAAACGCTCGAAAGCCTACCGCGGATTTCCGACGGCCAGCCGAATGTGAGCGACGGTCAAACCAATGCAGCGGACCCGCAACCCGCGCCACAATCAACGGCCGAACCGCTCCGCCCTGCAAAGGAAGAGGCGATGGAAGTTGCGAAAGAACTCCTGCTCGCCAAGCTCACGGTGGACCCGGCTAACGTCGCTTGGTCAGCTCCCACAGTCACCGCGACCGAGGACGGCGGTTACCAAGTGATCGGTGCTTTCACCGCCGACGGTATCTCACACGGCTGGTCGTGCACGTTGGAACTGCATGAGATCGACGGTCGCCGCCAGTGGAAATGTGGGCGACTTGAAGTCGACGGTAAATCCCAGCTTGGCGACGAATCGCAGTAGGACGGATTGCCAATCCGTCCCACAATTTCGCCGATGTATTACCATGTCACTCGCATGCACCGCAACCAACTCATTCCATTTTTACTGGCGTCTTTGATTGTCGCGCAAACGTCGCAGCATCCCTGCCACGCCGAAAACTGGCCGCGGTGGCGCGGGCCCGCTGGCAATGCGGTGTCGAGCGAATCGCCATTGCCCACGCGCTGGAGCTCCATGGAGAACGTGCGCTGGAAAGTGCGGATCGAAGGCGAAGGCAGTTCGTCGCCAATTGTTTGGGACGAGCGCGTGTTTGTCACCTCGTCGATCGACTACGGTGCGCGGCGCGTTTTGCACTGTCTTAACCGGCTTAGCGGCAAGTCGCTCTGGACCAAACAGCTCGACGACAAGAATCCCGAACTCACGTCGGCGCTGACCGGCCACGCGGCCGCAACGCCCGTTACCGATGGCACGCACGTCGTCGTGCTGTTCGGCAACGCCGGCGCAGCTTGCTTCGATTTTCAAGGACAGCAACTCTGGCGGCGGAAGTTCGGTGAGTTCGATTCCGAACTGGGACTTGCGAGTTCGCCGATTATTTATCGCGATCAAGTGATTCTGGTCTGCGATCATGACGGCAATCGCTTTCGTACGTTTGATTCGTTCATCTTTGCCTTGGATCTGAAGACTGGCGAAGAGCGTTGGAAAACGGATCGCCGCGGTTTGTATCGTTCATGGAGCACGCCGATCGTTGTGCCGGCGGCGGGCGGCAAAGAAGAGTTGATCGTCAACGCACAAGACGAGCTGCGTGGTTACGATCCGCACACAGGCCGGCAATTGTGGAGCGTGCATGGCATGACCGGCTGGGTTACGCCCTCGCCCGTGTTCGGCATGGGCACGATCTTCGCGACATCGGGTAAAGATGGTCCGACGATGGCCATCAAGCCCGGCGGACGCGACGATGTGACCGAGTCGCACGTGACGTGGCTGCACGAGCGCGGCGCGCCGTACGTCTGTTCGCCGCTGCTGTACGGCCAGCACCTGTACGTCCACAATGAACAAGGTATCTTGACTTGCTACCAAGCGGCCGGCGGCGAAGTGGCTTACCGCGAGCGACTCCCGGGCAAATTCACCGCCTCGGCCGTGGCGGGCGATGGAATGGTGTTCTTCACCAACGAAGCCGGCGACACGTATGTCGTCCAAGCCGGTCCGCAATTTCAGATACTGGCCACAAGTCGCCTCGAAGAAGAATGTCTGGCTTCTCCCGCCATCTCGGCGGGCTGTCTGTTCTTGCGGACCGAGCATCACTTATACTGCATCGGCCCCGCGGCAAAGCGATAACATCGCTGAGGTGACAAGGTGATGGGGTGACAAGGTGATGGGGTGATGGGGTGGGTCGCGGTTAAACGAAAAAATCTCTCGTCGCGCCGCTTCGCTGCTTGATCGCGGCTGGCGGCATGCGATAATGAGCGGCGATTTGCGGTGTGTCGTTTACGGGATCTTCTCGACCGAATAAGGAGTTAGTCATGTTGGGAAAATTGATGCTCGGTTGCCAGGCGTTGTCCTGTGCCTTGGTGTTGTCAATGTCGTTGGCGGCAGTGGCAGCGGATTTGGGATTGAAGGAAGGCGCGCCCGATCTGAAATCGGCGGGGCCGCTGGCCTTTGCGCCGGAGGGAGTTCTGTTGGTCGGCGATGCGGTGAATGCCGCTGTGTACGCCATCGACACGGGCGACACGTCGGGCAGCCCGGCGAGCGTGAAGTTGAACGTTGAAGGGATCAATGAAAAGATCGCGGCGCTGTTGGGCACCACTGCGGCCGACATCTTAATTAACGATCTGGCCGTCAACCCGCTCAGCGGCAACGCCTATCTGTCCGTGTCGCGCGGCCGCGGTCCGGATGCGGCGGCGGTGCTGTTGAAGGTCGATGGGTCGGGCAAGATCAGCGAGCTGTCGCTGAAACAAGTGAAGTTCGCGAAAGCCGCTCTGCCCAACGCTCCGGCACCAGGTGGCGAAGGTCGCAGCAATCGCCGCCAAGAATCGATCACCGATCTGACCTATGCCGACGGCCGAGTGTTTGTGGCCGGTCTGTCGAACGAAGAGTTCGCCTCGAATCTGCGTTCCATCCCGTTCCCGTTTGGTGATGCCAACAAAGGAACCAGCGTCGAAATCTATCACGGGGCACATGGCAAGTTTGAGACCGCCTCGCCCGTGCGAACGTTTGTGTCCTACGAAATCAGCGGAGATACGAATCTGCTGGCCGCGTACACCTGCACGCCGCTCGTGAAATTCCCCGTGAGCCAGTTGAAGCCCGGCGAGAAGCTCAAGGGCACGACGATCGCCGAACTGGGCAATCGCAACCGGCCGCTGGACATGATCGTCTACAGCAAGGGCGGCAAGGATTACATCCTGATGGCCAACAGCGCCCGCGGGATCATGAAAATTACCACGGACAACATCGACAAGATCCAAGGCATCACCGAACAGATTTCAAACACTGCCGGTTTGACGTACGAGACCATCGGCGGCCTCCAAGGCGTCGTGCAGCTTGACAAGCTGAACGGCGAGAATGCGTTGCTGTTGGTGCAAACGGACACCGGTGCGCTGAACCTGCAAACAGTGGCTCTGCCTTAAGCGGTTCACACAGAAGTTCAATGACAGGTCTGAATCCCAACCGATTCCGTCGACATCCACCAGGCCTGGCGCGCACCAACATCCGTTCGCGCCAGGCTGTTTTTTCCCGGCGGCTGTGCGCGGCGGGCACGGTGATGCTTGGGTTGTTGGTTTGCGCTCCGTCTGGTTTGGCAGTCGAATTAGTTCTGAGCCAAACGTCAGCCGCAACACGCGTTGAGATTCGCGGCTTAACGTCCGATCAACTTCAATCGCTGCGTGCCGCCCAATTAACAACGGAGCAGTGGTCGAAGTCGTTCTCCGTTTATGTCGGAGCCCTAAGCAATTCAGCGGCGACGATTGACGATCAGCCAGCCATCTTAGGCGAATATGCGATTGAGAAGGCCGCGATTGTTTTCCAGCCGCGTTTTCCGTTGCGGCCCGGGCTGCAGTATCGCGCGGTGTTCGATCCCGCTCGGCTGCCCGCATCCGCAACGATTCTCGCGGCGGCGGTGGAACGTACGTTTTCGCTCCCTGAGCCGCCTCCAGCGCCGCCAACGTTCGTGGCGCACGTTTATCCCAGCCGCGGCACGCTGCCCGAAAATCAACTCAAGTTCTACATCCACTTCTCGGCCCCCATGAGCCGCGGCGGTTCTTATCAGTACATTCAGTTAATCGAAGAATCGGGTGAAGAGGTTGAGTTCCCGTTTCTCGAACTGGGCGAAGAGTTATGGGACGACACGGGCACGCGGTTCACGCTGTTCTTCGATCCGGGTCGCATCAAGCGCGGCCTCAAGCCGCGCGAAGAAGTCGGACCATCGCTGGAGGAAGGCAAGTCGTACACACTGCGCATCCGCCGTGCGTGGCTCGACGCGGCGGGCAAGCCGCTCACTAAGGACTTCGAAAAGAAGTTCTCCGTCGCGGCGCCCGACGACGTTCAGCCTGACGTAAAGAGATGGCGGCTGACGGCACCGCCTGCCGCCACTCGCCA
>JBGTKH010000237.1:0-8041 GCA_041744735.1 Pirellulaceae bacterium
GAGAGCGCGGAAAAGTTGGGGCGAAAAAATTCCGGCCTGACGGCCGGACTACAGCGGAGCGTCAACACAGAAATCCAAGCGGGCTCGCGGCGCAGCGGCCGCGCGAGACCTGGGGAATGGGTCTCGCGGGCCGCTACCCCACCCCAAAGAGCACACCTTAACCCAACCCCAAAACTGTCCGGCGCATCGGGTCCACTTCAGGTCATTGTCATTGGCGACGTGTTCGAGATGGGAGAACGGATCGAGGAGACGTGCCGCTTACTGGCCGAGGCAAATGCCATTGGTGTGTGGGGCAATCACGATTTCGGCTTGTGCTTCCAACCCGATGACGAACTCCGTCAGCAATTTGGCCATCAGGTCATGGATTTTATGACTTCGCTACGGCCCAGACTGGATGTCGGCGGCTGCCACTTCACGCACGTCGAACCTTGGCTGAATCCAGAGGAAGTCATGGACTTGTGGTACTACGAGGGACCACCTGACGAACACGGCAAGCTGAAACGCATTTTCGACGCAGTTCCAAACCGGGTGATGTTTTCCGGGCATTACCACAAGTGGCTGCTGGCAACAGCGAATGGAATCGTCGATTGGAATGGAGATGTGCCGATCCAACTGGACGACGGTCGTTACTTCGTCGTTGTCGGTGCGCTGTGCGAGGGAAGGTATGCCATTTTCGACACCGATACGTCGGAGTTGGTGCCGTTCAGTGAGAAGTGACGACGAATGTTTTTCACCGGCGAGCAGCCATCACGATCAACGCCACGATTCCAGCAACACTGCCGACGCCAACAACGGCGTAGCCGATCCGAAACGCCAAGAACTGACCCGGATGATTCGTTGGCTCGAAGGTCGCCAGGAACCCGAATAGGCAGAGGGCCGCCACGATGAGCAGTAAGACGGAACCGGCAATTGCTGCGAGAGTCTTCATTCGTCAGTTCCGATTGAAGCCAACGCACCGCCACGTAACCTCATTCGCCGTGCGCAGTCCGTCAAGCCGTTCGATCATCGGCAGGCCCCAGCCAAAGTCTTCGTACCAATCGTTAGGGTCGAAGTTGATCTGTACCGTCTGTTTTCACTCTCCCACAAACTCGCCATTCGGCGTCACGATGAAGTCCTCGCACAGCGGCATGAATGCGCTCAGTAGCCCGCCATCGTCGATACCACCCATCACACGCACGTCGCCATCGGCCTTGCCGTCCCACATGAACTGGACTTCGATTTGGTAGTCCGTCCCAGATGGACCGACTACGTCCAGGCAGTCGATGTCACCAAGCTTGGCGACTAATTCGGCGTAGCTGAGGCTGCGGTACTCGGCCAACTTATCGCTGAGTAGTGTCTTTGCTTCTTGCTTGTCCATCCTCGTACCCAACGCACTTCACCACCGGCTGCGGCGGATATTTTGGAAAGCGACGATCTGTTTGCGACAACTGGCAAAGCAGAAATCGTGATCCCTTGCCGGAAACGATTTCCTTTCGATGCGAACAAGTGGAGCAGAGAGATTGGACCATCGTCATTCCGCTACCGTCGGCCCGCACACGTAACTTGCTTGCTCCAGCATCATTCGCCCCACTGGCAATTCTACCGGCGGCGTTTCACAACCGATAGAATGCGCCGATCTGCGATGAAAGGCGAACGATGCAACCGAACAACACCCATTCTGTTTTGATTGGCTACGTCCTGTGGATATTCGGCTTCACCGGATCGCACCGCTTCTACTTTGGGAAGCCGGTTTCGGGAACGATCTGGTTTTTCACCTTCGGTCTTTGCGGCATCGGTTGGTTGATCGACGTGTTTCTGATTCCCGGTCTCGATCGAGAAGCTGACTGGCGGTACAACGCCAGTTCCTTCGACTTCAATCTGGCTTGGATTCTATTGACGTTTCTGGGAGTGTTGGGAATTCACCGCTTCTATCTAGGCAAGTGGATCACGGGCATTCTGTACCTGCTGACCGGTGGGCTGCTCGGACTAGGTTTGCTGTACGACCTATGGACGCTCAACGAGCAGGTCAGTCAATCGAATTCCTTGGCGAGAGTGGATGTGGCGCACTAACTGAAATTGTCTACACCAATGACCAATCCGAAAGTCGCCATCGCCATTCTCGTCGCTGTCCACGTCATCACCGGCCTCGTCCTCGGCGGGTTCGCCAAGGACAGGCCGCTCTCGTTCTTGCTGGCGATGTCTATCGGCTTGGTTTTCTGCCAGACAAGTCTGCTGGGATTCTGGGGCGGGCTGGGCACGAACCGGTGGCCCATACGGTTACTTGGCGTAGCTGCGGGAACGGCATACCTTGCCCCAGTGTTTGGTCTGATTAACGGCGTATGGGACAACCAGTTACTTTTGCTCGTGGTTCTGTCCACGATGGCGGTTGCTGCTGTGCTGCTCGTCATCAGACGACTATTTGCTCAGCTTCGACACACTGGCGAAGATGGCAACCTTACGGGCCAAGAGGGACTCCAGTTCTCGATTCGTCAATTGATGCTGCTCACATTTATGGTGGCCTGTACGCTTGGGCTGGGAAAATGGTTGCATCCCTATTTTCCAGGAAATATCCTCGCCACACTGGCAACCATCAGTCTTTGTTATGTTTCGGTAGGCTTGGCCTCGGTCTGGGCCATGTTCGGAAAGTCGCCCTCGCTAATTCGCAGCATTGTAGTCTTGCTCACCGCTGTGTTGTCGGGCGGCATCCTAGCGTGGCTAGTCATGGATGGACGCCAGAAACGGTTTTGGTTTTCGGTGACGCTCGCTGAGGCAGCCTTCCTTCTGGCCTCGCTGTGGATCATTCGCTTGTGCGGATACCGACTGGTGCGGCTGTCTCGGAGTGCTGGCGTGAATGGAGTCGGCCAACGCCAATGAACAAACAGAAAGCCGCCATCGCCATTCTCGTTGCTGTCCACGTCATCACTGGCCTCGTCCTCGGCTGGTTCGTCGAGGATGGTTCGGCCACGTTTGTGTCGGCGCTGTTCATCGGCTTGGTTTTCAGCCAAACAAGTTTGCTGGGTTTCTGGGGCGGGCTGGGAATGAACCGGTGGCCGGTTCGACTGCTTGGGGTCATTGTGGGGACGGCGTACCTCGGCCCAATGTTCGGAATCAGCATTCGGGAATTGAATTTCGAGATGCTATTTCTCGTCGTTCTGTCCACGGTGGCGGTTGCGGCCGTGCTGTTGGTCGTCCGCCGTCTGGTGGCTCAGATACAACGCAGTGGTGAACTGTCCATTACTGCAAGCCAAGAGGGACTTCAGTTCTCGATTCGACATTTGATGCTGCTCACGTTCGTGGTGGCCTGCACGCTTGGAATAGGCAGATGGCTGCAACCCTATTTTTCTGGAGTGATTATCCTCGCCGAACTGGCAACCATCAGTCTTTGTTTTGTCTCCGTGGGCTTGGCGTCGGTTTGGGCCATGTTCGGAAAGTCGCCCCCGCTTATTCGCAGCATTGTCGTCTTGCTCATCGCTGCATCTTCGGGCTGCATCCCAGCGTACTCTTTCAATACAAGCGAGTATTCGTTTTGGATTTCAATGATGCTCGCCGAGGCAGTGTTCTTGCTGGTCTCGCTGTGGATCGTTCGCCTGTGCGGATACCGGCTGGTGCGGCTGTCTCGAAGTCACACGCCGTCATCAACGAACGAGTGAGGTCACGAACTGCCTTACCTTCCCTTGACAACAAGGCACGGTTTTTCCTCCTCGGCGAAGCGATCTCTTGATTGCCGTTCCACGGGCTTGGAACTACAAACGAGTTGGTGAAGTTCCTGAACCAACGTTTCGATGTCGGCATGGATCATTGCAGGGTGCCCAGATTTGACCTGTTCCATTGGCGTGCCCTCTCGTGGCGTTTGTCTTTGCTGATGCGACGGGTTATCGGCACGGCCAGCCGACCTCTTTCAGTTCGGCGGCGACGGGTGGACTGGTTGCCGTGTTTTCTCCAACCTGACATCACCCGACACCAATGTCGGGCGGCCTGATGGCGAAATAGTGGTGTAGCGATGGCGGCAGGTCTTCCCTAGTTTGTGAGTCTTCTCAATTCCGGCCAAGCCTGAAAATCGTTACGAGCGAACCTCGGACTTCCCGGCGCAACTCGGCCTTCGCTTCGAGATCGGCAAGTTGCGGGAGTCGAGTCGAGTGGACGCTAGACGACGAGCGTGCGATCCGCAAATCGACTTCACCCTTCGACGAATTCATGGGACTGGGCGAAGAATGAAAGCCAACGTCAAAATACGACGACGGACCTGATCGAACCTAGCCCAACTTCGCCAGCACGTTGATCGCTTGCCTTGCACTTTTCACGCCGCCAAGTTGCTCCGCCAATTTCTTGGCTCCCAGCAAAGTCGAGATCGACATTTCGTCATTGGCTGTCGATTTGGGACGCCCCGGCTTTCTTCGTGCCGGCGTCTTCATGCTGGACTTGACGTTGTAAATCGTCGCATCCGAGACAGACATTTGTTGCTTGGCAAGCGCCTCCGAAATCTCCTTCGTACCGGCATCGGGATGTTCGGTCAGGTAATCACGCACAGCTTGACTCATGTTCACGGTTCGCTTAGCCATCGGTGTTTCTCCAGTCGATCTTCGCCCCGCTCGTTCATTGAGTATAACAGCAACGCTTCACACGCAGCGGTCGATTCTACACGCAGGCAATCGTAGACGGTAGAATGCGGCCTGTTTCCTGTCGTTCCAATCACATTTTCAAAGAGAGCGAAGACCCACAATGAACCGGCTGCGCAGCAAGTGTTTGTACTCGGCTTGGATCGTGTTGTCACTCACCGTCGCCGCCGACGTGAATGGCCACCGTGATTGAGGTTGTGAGCATGCAAATCTGGGTCGACGCCGACGCTTGTCCAGGCGCAATCAAGGAGCTGCTGTTTCGCGCCGCCAGTCGAACCAAGACCAAGTTGACGCTGGTCGCCAATCAGCCCCTGCGCACGCCGCGTTCCGAGTTCATCGACAGCTTGCTCGTCCCGGCGGGCATGAACGTCGCCGATCGACGCATCGTGGAATTGGTTGAGCCGGGCGATCTCGTGATTACGGCTGACATTCCGCTGGCTGCGGAAGTGGTCGCCAACGGCGGACAGGCCCTCGATCCTCGCGGCGAGTTGTACACGGATGCCAACGTCGGCGAGCGGCTCGCCGTGCGGAATCTCTTTGATGAACTACGCGGGGGAGGTCAGATCACCGGGGGACCGGCGAACTTCAGCGCCAAGGACCGACAAGCGTTTGCGAATCAACTCGATCGCTGGCTGACGGCAGCGAAGGATTGACCCGCTCTCGATTGGATGGAAGCCTTGGAAAGTTTCGCCAGCGTGTTGAACACCTCGCCGTTGCCGCAGTTCGACTATGATAAACGCTCGACTACGGCATAACGATCGGCATCGAGCGGACGTAGCGCAACAAGTTGTGTGAGAAGCAAAGTATGAATCAGCGACGTTTGCCGATTGTCACCGCCTTGCTACTGATGCTGATCGGTTTTAGCACACCACCACTCGCCCTCGCGGAACTGCGCCTGTCAGGCATCTTCAGCGATCACGTGGTCTTGCAGCGTGGGCGACCTGCGACGGTTTGGGGTTGGGCTGGAAGAGGCGAGCAAGTCACTGTGACGTTCGCCGGACAGAACGTGGCCACGACGGCCGACGACACGGGAGCGTGGTCTGTCAGATTGGCGCCCATGACATCGAATGCCGAAGGTCGCGACCTTTCTGTGCGCTGTAACGGCGAGTCCGTGCTGCTGCGAGATGTCGTGGTGGGAGATATCTGGCACGCCAGCGGCCAGTCCAATGTGGCAATGACGGTCGGCGCAGTTGCGAAGCGACTTCCACAGGCTCAGCACGACATCACCGCCGCGCAGCTACCTGCCATTCGCTTTCGGCGCATCAACGAAAATGAATCCGCAATGCCACTGGATGATTTACCAATCAAGGACGGCTGGACCGTGTGCTCACCCGGCACCGTTGGAAACGTTTCAGCCGCGGCGTTCTACTTCACGCGCAATCTGCACGCGGAACTCACAGTCCCGATCGGCGTGATCGACTCGTCGCGCGGAGGAACTCCGATCGAACCGTTCATTCCTCGCGAGGCTTTCACATCGCATCCGACGCTGCGTCGTGAGTTGGAACTCGGCGATCAAGGCGATCTCCTGGGTATCTGGAAACTACCGGGCGGAGTTCGCGCCCGCGATGCGAACTGGTTGCCCGGCCGCCTGTTCCATTCACGAATTGCTCCGATCACTCGCTTCGCCGTGCGTGGTGCGATCTGGTATCAGGGCGAGTCGAACTGCGGCGACGGCGAAGACCCGCGCGATTACCAGCACAAAATGCGGGCATTGATTACCGGCTGGCGGCAAGCCATTGGCAATGACGAGCTACCGTTCTATTTCGTGCAACTCCCCGGCAGCGGCGCTCGGGCCGGCTGGCCGTATCTGCGCGAGCAACAGCGGCTGAGCGCGGATCTGCCGCATACCGGAATGGTAGTCACGATTGATCTACTCGATGGCGACATTCATCCGCCAAACAAGTTCGACGTCGGCCAGCGGCTTGCACGATGGGCGCTGGCAAAAGAATATGGAAAGAGGATTCCGTACAGCGGACTGCTGTTTGAGCGGGCAGAGTTCGCGGACGGACGGGCAACCGTCCACTTCGCCCATGCCGAGAGTGGGCTGATGGTCGCGATCAAAGATGGATTAGCCGCACCGGCAGAGAGTCCTCAAACAAAGCTCTCGCATTTCGAGTTGGCCGACAACACGGGCCGTTGGCATCCGGCTCAAGCAGTTATCACTGGTTCCGCGGTGATCGTTCGTAACCCGGAATTACCGAAGCCGGTGGCCGTTCGATATGCGTACGCTGTCGATCCGCAACACTGCCATCTCTACAATCGCGATGGCCTGCCGGCATCGCCGTTTTGCTCGCATCCCGAGTTGCTAAGCTACGCACCGGAATTGCCCGAGGACTAACACACTTCGTCATTGCCACAACCGCCGGGAACTAACGCCGTCTCGCACACGGAAGGTAACGATGGGGCTGAAAGGAAACAAGACGATGCTTCATTCACGATGCGTCACTATGCTGCTGATGGGAATGCTAGTCGGTTCGGCCGGGGCCGCGGATCGGCCGAATGTGATCATTGTGATTACCGACGACCAGGGTTATGGCGATCTGTCGTGTCATGGTAACCCAGTTGTCCGCACGCCGAACTTGGATCGGCTACACGCCGAGAGCCTGCGGCACGCGGATTTTCACGTCGCTCCGATGTGTACGCCGACGCGCGGCCAGTTGATGACCGGGCTGGATGCCTTTCGCAACGGTGCGATGAACGTCAGTAGCGGGCGGACGCTGCTGCGGCGCGGGCTGCCTACGATGGCGGATGTCTTTGCGGCGTCCGGTTATCGCACGGGCATCTTCGGCAAGTGGCACTTGGGTGACAACTATCCCTATCGCCCCAACGATCGCGGTTTTCACGAGGCAGTCTGGTTTCCCTCGTCGCACATCAATTCCGTTCCCGACTATTGGAACAACGATTACTTCGACGACGTCTATCTGCACAGCGGCCAGAGGCAACAGTATGAAGGGTACTGCACCGACATCTTCTTCGGGCAAGCGCTCCAGTGGATGAAGCAGCAGGCTGATTTGGGTCAACCGTTTTTCACTTACCTACCGTTGAATGCACCGCATGGTCCGCTGTTCGTTCCGGATCGGTATCGCCAGCCGGTTCGCGAACGATTGGCTGCCGCGGCAGAGCAATTGCCGGGGCTCGCGGCGGACCAGCGATCGTCGCTCGTTAGCTTCCTGGCGATGATCGAAAATATCGACGAGAACATTGGCCGGCTGGAATCGTTTCTGGCCGATAATCGTCTGCGGGACAACACGATCCTGATTTTTCTGACAGACAACGGCAGCACGTTCGGGCCGCGCTATTACAACGCCGGCATGAAGGGCGGCAAGACGACGCTCTGGGAAGGCGGACACCGCGTTCCGCTTTTCGTGCGCTGGCCGGCAGGAAATCTCGGCAAGCCGCGCGACATCAACGAGCTGACTCACGTGCAGGATCTGTTGCCGACACTG
>JBGTKH010000238.1:0-8151 GCA_041744735.1 Pirellulaceae bacterium
ATCCGCATGGACCTGGCCCGGCGTTCACCCGAGTACATGCGCGAACTGGCCCAACACCATGTGGGCGGGCATCTGAAAGTCGCCCCCGAGCACGTCGATCCCGGCACGCTCTACAAGATGCGCAAGCCGAGCAACGACGACTTCGAAAAATTCGCGGAGGCATTCGACCGCGAGTCGAAAAAGGCCGGCAAGAAGCAATACATCGTGCCGTACTTCATCGCCAGCCACCCCGGCAGCGACCTCTGCGCGATGATCGACTTGGCCGTGTTCCTGAAACGCAACGGCTATCGGCCCGATCAGGTGCAGGACTTCATCCCCGCGCCGTTCGACGTGGCCACGGCCATGTACTACACGGGCATCGACCCGTTCACGAAGAAGCCGGTCTACGTCGCTCAACATCTGCGCGATCGCAAATTACAGCGGGCGTTGATGCAGTACTTCAAACCGGAAAACTACTTCGAGGTCCGCAAGGCGCTGCTCGAGGCCAACCGCGGCGACTTGATCGGCCACGGCTGCGACGCCCTGATCCCCGCCCAGCCCCCGCGCGAAGCCATCCTCCGCCGCCGCAAAGACGCCAACAAACGCTTCCGCGGCGAGTACGTACACACAATCGCCGCCGGCCAGAAGAAAGGACCCAAGAAGCAATCGCGCCACGCCGCCGGCGCAGGCTACCGGCCGGACACGAAGAAAGCGTCGAAGACTAAGAAGCGAGGTTCGAGTCATGAGCGTGATCCCAGCGATTGACGAAATCGAATATCCGGAGTCGGACGGCAAGCCGCTCGGTGAATCGGACGTGCATCGCGACTGGATGATCCGCATTCTGAAAATGTTGAAATATCGCTATCGCGGACAGCGCGTGTACGTGTCCTGCGATCTGCTGGTCTATTATCAAGAAGGCGATCCAACGAAGTTCGTTGTGCCGGACGATTTCGTGGTCAAAGATTGCGACCCCGGGCGGCGGCGGACGTTCAAGATCTGGAAAGAGGGCAAGTCGCCCGACGTCGTGTTCGAAGTCACGTCGCGCGGCAGCCGGCGAAAAGATCAAGTCACGAAACCTCACATCTACGCGCGGCTGGGTGTCAAAGAGTATTTCATCTACGATCCACTGGCCGAATACCTCGACCCGCCACTGCAGGGCTTTCGGCTGCGAGGCAATCGTTACGCACCGATCAAACCCGACCGGCGCGGTATGCTCAAGTGCTTGGAGTTAGCGGTGACGTTGAGCCTCGATGACGGCGACCTGATAATGCACGACGCCCAAACCGGCGAGCCGCTGCACACCGAAGCGGACGCCGAACGCATCGCCCGCGAGGCAGCGGAAGAGGCCCGTGATGCTGCTGAGCAGGCGCGTCAAGCCGCGGTAGCCAATACGGCGCAGTTGCAGGCCGAAATCGACCGCCTCCGAGCTGAGTTGAAACGGAAGCCGCGTATCCGACCCGGAAACTAGGTGGACGTGATTCGCAGCCCCGCGCCGACCGCCAGCAGAACGGCCGCGCCGCCGACCGCCACCGCCAGAATCCTCGGAGACTTGTCGGCCGGCACCAACGTCATGGGACCGGCGGCGATTCCGATCAGCAGTCCGGTCAACGCACCCAGACCGATGCCGCGCCAGCGCCGGTAATGGTACATGCCGATCAGCGCACCCAAGAACATCACGGCTAAGCCGCCGATCAGCGCGGACACAAGCGTTTCCAGCCAACCGATTTCACCGGCCATCGCAGTGCGCACAATCGGCGTCACTTGCGCCAGTAAGATTCCGCAAATCGCCACCAGCACAAACAGCGCGCTGAGCGGATAACCGCGCCGCTGCATCTGCTGGTAGTCGCCGTTCGGGTCGCTCGTGGACATGGGCGTAATTCAAAACTTGAGTTTCTCTCCGTCGGATGGGAATTCCTGCCCGTCGCTCGTTCAACGATTGGTCAAGCTACAATGTACTCCCAAGATAACGCCGCATGCCTGTTACTGACAACTCGCCGTTCGACTCGGGTAGTGATACCATTTGCAGGATTCGTAGGATGGACGCCCTCGTCCGTCCGATGTTTCACGCGGATTCCTGGTCGGACGAGGGCGTCCAACCTACAAACGGTATCACCACCGCTCGACTTCTGAATCCCAGCGCGGCATAGCAGGTTGTTTTGCGCCGGTCCGGCGAGCTATAATGGGCGCAATGACAGTCCCGCTGCGGAGTTTAACTCATCGGACTACGAGGTGCGCGGATGGCGAAATCAACTCATCCCATTGAAGAAACGTCCGCCCATCGCATTGCGCGCGTGCTGGGACGGGTGCCCTTGCTCGGCACGCTGGTCTCGGCCAACTATCTAACGCTCGCGCTGGTGCTGATGGCGTTATCGATCGCCGCCGCAGGTTTTTTCGCCGGCTGGGCCGCCTCGTCTATGTTTAGCGGCTACACGGAGAGCTTAGAGCAACTCGGCGCGCCGTAGGTTGCACAAGTCCGGGAGGCGGTTCAGGCGACGTTTGCTCGATTGGCTGACAATGATGACGCTATTTGGGGAACGGCCAGGAAGCCGTTCTCGGCTTTGAAGGCTAGTTCCACGTCGATGTTTTCCCAGAGCACCAGTTTGTCGGCCACGCGCGTGATGGCGCGGATGTCGCCGTCTTGCGAAATGACGAAGCCGAGCGCTCCGGGATTTTCGTAACACTAGCGCATCATGGCTCGATGACGAGTGCCGAGCTGACTCATTTCGAGTTTTCTTAGCAGGTCCCGTAGCACTCGATATGCTGGAATCACCACAGGAGAAAAAAACGAGGCTCCCATGCCAGCCATCTTCGATTATCTGCACACGGTCGCCGACGACGAAATCGACGGCCTGGGGCACGTCAACAATCTGGTGTATCTGAAGTGGATGCAGTCCGCGGCCGTGGGTCACTCGGCCGCGCAAGGATGGACAACCCAGCGATACTTCGAGGCCGGCGCGGGCTGGGTCGTGCGGTCGCACTGGATCGAGTATCGTCAGCCGGCGTTTGCGGGCCAGCAGATTCTGATCCGTACGTGGGTCGCGGACTTCAAGAAGATCACGTCGCTGCGAAAGTACAAGATCATGCGGTCCGCCGACGGCGCTGTGCTGGCGGTCGCGGAAACGAATTGGGCTTTCATCGGCCTCGAGCACGGTGTGCCGCGTCGCATCCCGGCGGAATTGGCCGAAGCGTTCGAGATCGTGCCGGCTGATCAGGAGCCCTGAGAATGAATTCGATCCGCGTTGCCGCCCGAGAACGCCGCCGGCCGGCGCGTGGAGCGGGAATTCGTCAACGCGATTCGCGGCCGTGAGAAAGTCGAGTTCACAGACTTCGCGGCCGGCCACGGAATTAGCGGATGGGCCACGTGGAAATCGCGGCATCGATGCTGCTCATTAGGTCAGTCGTCTGGATAGCGATTTCCGCAATCAATCGTGCGCGAATCACATCGTGGGTGGTCAATTGCCTTCCGCGGCGTGCTTTCCACCACTTCTCGAACACAGCGTAGCCGCCGACACGAAAACGGTCGGAGTCTGCTGAGACTTTGGCAAGGTCGAAGGATGCGTTGCCGAGCGGCACCTTGCGCAAATGTAAATCGACCAATTGCTTGCCGAGTTGACACAATCGCGTGAATAACGCCAGGTCGGACGTGAGCGGCAGATGCGGAAAGTCAATCCGCAGTTGTTCGGCATATCGCTCTCGATACGTGCGGCTGTGGAACACGGCGTACATGTAGTGCAGCACGTCTTGGGCGCCGAACGTATCCTGCAAATCTCCTGGGCCGCATGCGACCCATTCTAGCTTCAGCCGCGCCGCAAAATCGCGCACGAAGTCGTCGTCGAAATTAGCTTCCCGTGCTTGGTCGGTGGCGCGGGTGTCGAATCGTGCTTCGTCATCTGCTGGATAGAGAAATAGTGGCGCGAGGAACGGCGCACCATGAGCGCTGTAAAACACGCGGTCGGTGACCAGCGAATCGGTGACCAGGAAGTGGTCGTACTGGCCCTGCCCCGTGCATTGCCGCATGAAGACCAGGCCGACATTCTCCCGCAACATGTGCCGCATGACCGGCCAGCGAGCCCGCCCCAACAACCGCGGGTCGTAATACACCCAGCGCACATCCAGCGGCGCCACCATGTACGGCCGCAGATAGTCAGCCGAGAATTGTTTTCCGTGTGCTCGCCGCTCGAGCCAACTGTCCTTCGCGCTGAGGATTCCGGCAAGCAGCGGTGAACTGTGGCGCCGCTGTGGATCGAAGAACGCATGCATCTTCTCCATCAGTTCTTCGCGCGTCATCGCGACTAACAGCGCGTCCTTCTTCGTCTGCACTCCCGACGTGTACTCGCGGAAGATTTCGTCTATCCGCGGATAACGCAGATACTGATCGCACCGACTCGCACTTCGCGGCACGAAGAACATCGATTTGGAATCGGTCCGCAGTGCCGTCCACGACGTTGTGCCCACGTGCGTCTTCCCGAGCGTTCGCAGTTTGGATTCGCGCGATCCCCACAACTCAGCGTGGTGAATCCTCGCGGAGTCACGAACACCGGGGCGTTTGACAAACAGGCCGATCGCCACACCCTGCTGGATGTCGAACACGTTTTCATCCGGCGCGCCGCTGGGAGTGATCTCTTTCTTCGTGCTGCTGCCGTGCAGGTCGAGCAGATAGATGTCGCTAAACGAGTCGGCCAGCGACCGACGCATCTGCCGATGTGTCAGGCCGGTAAGGTAAGTGTTGTTGGTAATCAGCGCCAAGATCCCCGCGCCGGCCCGGTCGATCCAATGCTGCCCCCAGCGCAGGAATTTGATGAAGTCGTCGTTTAGGTTCAGTTTCTTCTCGCCAAGCCCGCGTTTATAATCGCCGAGCAAATCGAGAATCCAACGGCTGCGGTTCTGCCGCCCGAAATTCGCATACGGCGGATTGCCCAGCACAACCAAGGTCGGCTGGCGGTCGGCTGTCGCGTCGCCGATGTTATCAGCATTGCAATGCGAGGGACTAAGCAACGGATTCAGCTCCGCACTGTCGCCATCCAATGGATTAGCCCAACGAATGTCGAGGTTGTGCTCGTCGTTCCGTTGACGTCCTAACAACATCCGCGCGGCTACGCATGCAGCCGGCAGAATCTCGAATCCGGTTAGCGACGGCACGCAGTTTCTCACCCCAGTACCATTCGTAGACGAATTCTCGCGCCAGTGGTCTAGCACTTCCGCCAAGAACGTACCAGCGCCGCATGCTGGATCGACAATACGAACGGAAGACGCGTTTGCCCGACCTTCGCGTTCCGACCCTTGCACCGTATCCTCTGTAAGTCCCTCGGAAACCTGAAAGTGCGTCCGCAACAGGTGATCGACGCTTCGCACCAAATACGAGACGACCGGCGTCGGCGTGTAGTAGACACCACGCGTGCGGCGCAGCGCGGCATCGTAGCGGGCCAGAAAGATTTCGTAGAAGTGAATCAATCCGTCACTGTCCGACGAACGGGGCCGAAGCCGCTTGTCGATCGAGTCGATGTCCGCGGCGTCGAGCAACTCACGAAGTTCATCGATCAGCAAGACGAACGTCCCGTTGCTCGTGGAATTGCAGTCAAGGCCGATGAGCAGTCGTCGCAACAGCCAGTTGCTGTCGAGCAACTCGTGCGGCGCACAACTCTGCAAGGGCGCGGCTTCGCCGATTGGCCGTTCGCAACGATCGACGAATAGGCCAAAGGCTATGATTTGTGCCAGCGTATCGGCGAAGTCGTCGCTGTTCAGCGTCCGCTCGGCTTCACCACACAATAGCGCAGCCAACGTTCGCCGCGCTTCGCTCAGCCACTTCCAACCCTTTTCGTCAGTGCTTGCCGCCAGCACCTCTTCGCGAATCCGGCGTGCGACCGCCGCCATGCGTCTAGCCAATTCCGCGGCAGCGCTGTTTCGTGTGGTCACCGAATCCATGTTGACCTTTAGCTTGCTGTAAATGACAGGGATTAGGCCGTACGCAACTCCTGATCTTAATCTGTCCATCCCAAATGAAAACGACCCCGGCGAAACCGGGGTCGTTAAGCGATGACTTAAGTATGTGAACTGTCAGATCAAGCGAACAGTTTCGTCACTGCTTCTGCTTTAACCAACTCGCGGGGCTGGTTCAGGTGGTTGTAGACGATCGATTGCGGATCGATGCCGACGGCGTGATAGATCGTGGCCAGCAGTTCCGTCGGGTGCACCGGATTTGCCAGCGGCGCCGAGCCGGTTTGGTCGGACTTGCCGTAGACGAAGCCGCGGCGGATGCCGGCGCCGGCGAGGCAAGCGGTGTAGCAATACGGCCAGTGATCGCGGCCGTCGTCGTTGTTACTGTTGCCGGAGGTGCTGACGCCGCGCTGCGGGCTGCGGCCAAATTCTCCGACCGCGACGACCAACGTCTCATCGAGCAATCCACGCTCGTCCAGATCGGAGATCAAGCCCGACAGGCCGGCATCGAGCATCGGGCCGGACTGGTCCTGCATCCGTTTGGTCAGCCCCGTGTGCACGTCCCACGAGTGATTGTCGGAATTCGCAACCTTCGGCCAGATGACCTCCACGACGCGAGTTCCGGCTTCGACCAACCGCCGCGCGAGCAGACAGCTTTGGCCGAATGTATTGCGGCCGTAGCGATCGCGCATCGCGTCAGACTCTTTGTTCAAGTCGAACGCTTCGCGGGCTCGGCCCGAGATGATCAAGTTCAACGCCGAATCGTAGTACTCGTTCAAGTCGTACTTGGCGACCGCCTTGTCGATTTCCGGCATGCCCTTGTTGATCAGATCACGCAAGCGGGCGCGGCGTTCCAACCGCGCGACCGAAACCTCGGGCCGAAGCTGCAGGTCGTCGACCTTGATCTTGTCCATCTTGGTCATGTCCATGTCGTCGCCCGGCGGATACAGATAGTACGGATCGTACGCGCGGCCCAAGAATCCGGCGGTGCCCGACTTGCCGACGACGTTGCTCTCTTGCAGCGGCCGCGGCAGCATGACGAACGGCAGCATCGGCACTTCCGGCGGCTTGACGCGAATGATGTTCGAGCCGAAGTTCGGGAAATCTTTCGGCGACGGCGGTTCAAGCTGGCCCGACGGACTCACCTTGTCAGCCGTGTAGCCCGTGTGCATCTGGTAGATCGCCGCCGTGTGATTGAACAAACCGACCGGCGTGTAGCTCATCGAGCGAATCAGCGTCACCTTGTCGGTGACTTGGCCGAACTTCGGCAAGAGCTCGGTCACTTCCATGCCGGGGACTTTGCTGTTGGCGGATTTGAAGACGCTGCGCACGTTGTCCGGCACGTTTTCCTTTGGGTCCCACAAATCCAAATGGCTCGGCCCGCCTTGCAAGTAAACCAGGATCACGCTCTTGGCTTTGTTCCAGCCGGGACCGCCCGACGATCCGCCCGTCTGTTTCGCTTGTGCGTCTTTGATTTGGAACATCTGTCCCAACGTCAGGCCCAGCATGGCCGACCCGCCGACCCGCAGCAGATCGCGGCGAGTAACTCCAAGATGACGATCGCAAAGATCCTTACCAACTTGACCGGGAATGACTAACATCGGCGTGTCTCCAGAAATGGGCAGGAACCGAACGGGGCAACGGCGCGCCGGCCGCGTCGGCTGTCAGGCTAGAACGCACAGTATAGTAGAATTTTCGCTCGCATGTCAATCTTCTGATGCGTGTGGAGGGATTCATCGGGCGTCCTGCTGCGGCTTCTAAGGTGTTTTTCAGCAGGAGGTTAGCGCAGCTCCGGAAGCCTCTGCCAATTAACCTTGCGACGCCGGAAAAGTTCCGTTACAAGACGGCCCGTTGGTGCTTTTCACAACGGCCACGGTCTGCCGGCCGGTCTTCTCTTGCAGATCTGAGGACGCTCGCCATGACTCGTATGCCCCTAATCCTGCTTACGACGGTGATGGTCTTCACGCTTCTTTTGTGTTGGCAGCCTTCGCCGTCCGCCGCCCAAAACGCTGGTTCCGGCGTGCCGGGTGTCGCAAGCCTGCAGGATCAGTTAAACAGCGGGCTCAGGGCGCGCCGTCCCCAGGAGTTCGCCTTTATCGCGCAAGTAGCACAGTTGGTCGAGACCAATCAACTGCCGCGCGACATGGTGACCGCAATCTTCAAGTGGGCGAAGAAACACAAGCAGCCCTATCCCTATCCATACTTCCAGCGCGCCGTGCAAGAGAAGGCCGCGGAACG